>DEQI01000221.1:0-9221 GCA_002360295.1 Planococcaceae bacterium UBA3370 | reverse complement strand
ACTGCTTTCGTTACTTTTTCACCTAAGTAATCTTCAGCATAGCCTTTTAAATATTGTAAAATCATTGCAGATACTTCTTGTGGAGTGTATTCTTTATCTTCAACTTTTACCTTTTCAGAAGTACCCATTTTTGATTTGATTGAGATAATTGTGTTTGGGTTTGTTACAGCTTGACGTTTAGCAACTTCCCCTACTTGCTTTTCACCGTTTTTAAATGCTACTACAGATGGAGTAGTACGGTTGCCTTCTGGGTTTGGAATTACTTTTGGCTCGCCGCCTTCTAATACAGATACGCAAGAGTTAGTTGTTCCTAAGTCAATACCAATAATTTTGCTCATTTGAAATTTCCTCCTAATATTTAAACACGTATTGTGTATTTAACAGATATTTAGTGAATAATTAGCGATTATTCGTTTACTGAAACCATTGCTGGTCGTAGTACACGATCTTTTAATTTATAACCTTTTTGAAGCTCGCGTAAAACAATACCTTGTTCCTTTTCGCTATCCTGCTCCTGCATCACTGCTTGGTGGAAATTCGGATCAAAGGCAACTCCTTCTGCCGGAATTACTTCTAAGCCTTCTTTGCTTGTCGCATCAAGGAACTGACGGTATACCATTTCTACACCTTTATATAACGAAGTAGCTTCTTCAGTCGTTACTTCTACTTGTAACGCACGCTCTAAATTATCTAGCACTTGTAATAAATCAGTTAACAAGCTTTGCGCACGGAATTTTTCAGCAGCCTCACGATCTAATTTAGTACGACGAAGCATATTGTCGTAATCCGCACGTAATCGCAAGTAACGGTTTTCCTCTTCAGCTAATTTCGCTTCAAGCTCAACAATTTTTTGGTCTTTTTCGTCAAGTTCTTGCACTTCTTCCTCAACTGTTTCTTCTGTACCTGCTTCTACCGTTTCCTCTTCAATCACTTCGTTTTCGGCATCCACGACAAGATCTTTTTCTACTTCTTGATTTTTCGTTGTCTCAGTCACTTCATATCCTCCTTATAGTTGCTACGGCTTTGTTAATGCACGCGATAAGCTATTACGCATCATCTCAAGTAAAGTAACAACACGTTTATAATCCATTCTCGTTGGTCCAATAATAGCAATTGCACCATTTTGCCCTTCGCCTACAGTAAATGGAGCCGTAATCACACTACAATTTTCCATAGCTAAATGGTTATTTTCCGAGCCAATGCGAATTTGAATCCCGTTTTCGTTATGTTGGAATAAAGACTGTAATTGACTTTCTTTATCCATCAAATCCATTAGCATACGGATTTTATTTAAATCGTGGAACTCTGGCTGGTTCAACATATTTGTCTTACCACCGTAATAGAATTTCCCTTCTTTTTGGCCAGTAGAAACATTTAGCAATGATTGAATAACAGCATCTGCCGTTTTCACATGTTGCTTCAATACATCTAAAGCTTCTATTTCCAATTTTAAATGTAACTCCTGAAGGGGTACTCCCGTTAGTCTCTCATTTAAAATATTGACCATTTTTTCAATATCAGATGGGTTAAATCCATTCGGTAAGTTTAATATTCGGTTTTCCACATGACCATTGTCCGTCACGATTATCGCAACAGCTGATTGCTCCGTAAGTGGAACAATTTGAAACTTTTTCACTTTGTGTTGTTGTACGTCAGGTCCAAGTAATATCGTTGTATACGTTGTCAACTCTGACAAAATATTAGCCGATTCACGGATAAGCTCTTCCATCTCCAGCATTTTATATTTAAATACGGATTGGATTTGACTTATTTCTTCAGCTCTAATAATTTGAGGCTGCAATAAATGATCCACATAGAAACGATAGCCCTTTTCAGATGGAACTCGACCTGATGATGTATGTGTTTTTTCTAAGAAACCAAGTTCTTCTAAGTCAGCCATTTCATTACGTATTGTTGCTGGGCTAAACGTAATCCATTCTTTTTTAGATATTTGGCGAGATCCAACTGGCTGGGCAGTCGTCACAAAATCATCAACGATTACTTGCAATATTTGCAACTGCCGATTAGTTAGCATATTTATCACCTCTGTTAGCACTCAAGTTAATGGAGTGCTAATACTATTATTAAATTAGCAAATCTCTAATTTGATGTCAACGGAATCGCTCAATCTTCTAACAAAAAAGTTTGAAAAACTTCATTCCCGACAAATCGACCTTTTCGTGTAAGGCGGATGCCCACATCATCTTGCTCTAATAGACCGTCCGAAATGAGCTTTTCAATTATCATGCCATAACGTTGGTGCATTGATTCACCGAACTTCATTTCATACTCTTTAAAAGTAACACCAGCTGTTTTACGAAGCCCTAAAAACATTTGCTCTTCTATTTGTTCTTGTTGTGTCACAGTGTGCGAATGAATGATTGGTCGTTCGCCACTTTGAACGGTTTCAATGTATTTTTTTATGGGCCCAACATTTGAATAACGAACACCTTTTAAATAACCATGAGCCCCTGCACCAAAGCCTGCATATTCATCATTATCCCAGTAAATCTTATTATGTGTAGACGCAAAGCCTTGTCGGGCGAAATTACTTATTTCATATTGAAGCAGTCCATGTGCAGCCATTTCTTTCATTAATACATCATACATGTCTGCCTCTAAGTCTTCAGACGGTAATGGCAATTTCCCTTTAGCGTATTGAATGTAGAAAATAGTTTTCGGCTCAACAATTAAAGAGTAAGCAGAATAATGCGGCAAGTTTAATGCCAATGCACTTTGTAGCGTATGCTGCCATTGCTCCATCGTTTGATTTGGTAATCCATACATTAAATCAATGCTAATATTTTCGAACCCAACTTTTTTTGCATTCTCAATTGTCTCATAAACATGTTCATTAGAATGGGTACGCCCCATTTTTTGTAACAGCGTTTGATCAAATGACTGAACGCCCATACTTAATCGATTCACACCGCCATGATATAGTGACTGTAGCTTATCAAGCGTAAGCTCATCTGGATTTGCCTCTGAAGTAAATTCTTTCACAGAATGCATCGGAATATGCATCTGTATTAATTGTAAGAGACGGTCAATTTGATGAGCAGTCAATGCAGTCGGCGTTCCACCACCTAAAAATATTGTTTCAACATTTTTAAATGCGTCTGGAAATTGCTGCACTGTCATTTCCATCTCTTTCCCAAGCGCCTCAATATAATCATCTACAGGCTGATTTTTAAAAAAGACTTTATTAAAATCACAATAGTTACAAATTTGATGACAGAAAGGAATATGAATATAAACACCTCTAGCCATAAAAATCACTTCCCTTTCTAGTAGTTCTTTTATTATTGTACTCAAATCATACATTATTAAATGAATTGGAAACACCTTATTATAATCAATTCAATAATAGCCAACATAAACTATGATAATATTTAATACAAGTAATTCTATCTAATTTTATATTAGTGCAAACCTATTTAATCACCGTATTATAACACTTCTATAATTCGAAGTTTTAGTAAATGAAAATCATTAAATATTATCGAAATGCAAATTCAAAAAAAAAAAACACCAGACATTTAAACAAATTCTAATTGTTTAAACGTCTAGTGTTTTGTTTACGAAAGAGCTTTTAAACCAACTACTCCAATAATTATACAACATACACTTGCTAACCGTCCCATACTTTTAGATTCACCAAAAAATATCATATTTATTAATACCGCACCTGCAGTACCTATCCCTATCCAAACTGCATAAGCTGTACTTGTTTGTAGAAAATCAAATGATTTATATAAAAACGCGAGTGATGCAGCAAATCCACCAGTATATAATAAAAGACTTACAACTCCTTTTTTAGAGCTATATTTTTTCAAACCAATGACAGACAAAAGTTCACTTGTTGCTGCTAATAAAACAAATAACCATCCCATACTACATCACCCCTCTCAAATGATTCTTCCCCTCAATTGTATCTGAAATTTTTAACCCGATAACACCAACAATTAATATTAGAATAAAGAGTAACTTTCCAATGCTAATTTCTTGATTGAATAAGAAAATATCCATTAATGTTGTACCTGTCGTACCAATTGCAGCAAATATTGCGTACACTGTACCTGTTGGTAATTTTTCGCAAGCTTTTGATAAAAAATGCAAATCGAAGCCTATAAATATGACTATGAATATCCAGTGCCACCAGATTGAAGCCATATTAAAACCGTAAATCCATACTAATTCAAAAAAACTCGTTAACCCTACATATACCCAAGCCTTCCCCATAATAACCCCCACTAATGACTGAACGTCATTCATTTTATTAAAAAAAAAGCCACCTTAATGGCTAATTTTTTATGATTAATGCATTACAAATAAACTCCAATAAATCTTTCTTATCATTGTTGATAAGTTCTTCATCCTTTGAATCAAATAAATATGCGCGTTCAGCAGCAGCTTCTATTAACCCAAATACCATTTTTGAAGTAGCTAATGTATTAACTGCTATTAATATATCGCCTCTAATTTTTGCATCATCTAGCACTTTACTTAACCAAGTATAATAAGGCATATAAGCATCTACCCAGTCTTTTAAATAATCAGAAGCAGAAAGACCTGCGTAAATAATAGCAACTAGCTCTTTATGCTGTTTCGTCATCGTAAATATTGTATCTATCAACTGCTCAAATTTCACAATAAGAGCTGCATCTGCATCTACATTTTTTTGAATAGCTTCAAACATGTTATTGACCATTACTTTTGCCATAGCAGGCATAAGTGCCATTTTCGATGGAAAGTACAAATAAAAAGTTCCTTGTGCAATTCCTGCTTTCTTAACAATATCAGAAATTTTTGTTTGCTCAATACCCTTTTCTTGAAATAATTGAATAGCAGAATTGACAATACGCTGTTCTTTATCCATTAAGGCCCCCTTGAAACAATGAATTTTTCCAAATTGTAATCTAAAAAAATTTAGAATTCAACTACTTATTTTTCTAAAAAATATATCTTCCTATAAATGGATTTATAAAAATTTTTTATTTTTAGAAAAATAAAAAAGATTAATTGACAAATGAACGAGATTCATTTAAATTTTACCCAAGGGAAATGACTCATATTCATTTTAAAGAAAAATCATTCCTAAAAGCTTTTTTTATTACACAAAGCATCTTTTTTCGCTTTTTAAGTAAGCAAGAAAACGATGCTATTATTTCACAAAGGGGCGGAATACAAATGAAAACAGGTTATATTTTTGATGAAAGTTATTTCTGGCACGACAACGGCAGTGGCACACTGTACTTACCATCAGGCGGTTATTTAGAAACAGATGTATTTGTTGAGCATCCTTCAACTAAAAGAAGAATCAATAACTTATTAAATCGTTGTGGTTTAATGAAAAAATTAGATCAAATTGAGCCTCGCTCTGCAACACGCAATGAAATCGAATTATTCCACACAAAGGATTATGTAAATAAAGTAAAGCATTTGAGTGATACAACAGGTGGCGATGCTGGTGATCATGCCATTGTAGGTAGAGGATCTTATGAAATTGCATTACTCTCAACCGGTGGAGCGTTGACAGCTGTAGATGCTGTGATGAATGGTGATGTAGATAATGTTTATGCATTAACTCGTCCTCCTGGCCATCATGCTGAGGCAGCAAAAGGAATTGGCTTCTGTATTTTCAACAACGTTGCCATTGCAGCTAAATATGCTAAGCAAAAATACAACTTAAATAGAGTGATGGTACTAGACTGGGATGTCCACCATGGTAATGGAACAGAAAGTGCTTTTTATAATACAAACGATGTTTTATTTTTCTCTGTTCATCAACATTTGAGCTTTCCTAATAATACGGGTTATGCAGAGGATGTAGGCGAGGGTGTAGGAAAAGGGTTTAATGTCAACATTCCCCTACCGCCAGGAACAGGTAATGCGGGCTACATTGAATCATTTAAATCTATTATTGAACCAATTGTAGACGACTATAAACCAGAGCTTATTATTATTTCTGCTGGACAAGACCCAGGCATGTTCGATCCTCTAGGTCGTATGAATATGACGGCTGAGGGCTTTGCTGAATTAACAAAAATCGTCATGAATCTAGCGAAAAAACATACAGATGGCAAAATTGTATTCTGTCACGAAGGTGGTTATAGCAACGCATATGTACCGTTTTGTACTTTGCGCATTATAGAAGAATTATGTGGTGTAAAAAGTGATGTAGAGGACCCATTCAAAGACTCTCAAGGCTATCCTGATTATGTTAATGAAGTAGAGAAACAAGCTATTAATAAAGTCATTTCAATCCAATCTGAATATTGGCAGTCATTAAAAGTTAAAGCTTAATATAAAAACACTATTAAAACATTGTAAATGGTATAAAAAAGGAGGGTTTATATGGGGTCGATTGAACAAATAAGTTATGAGCATATTCCTATTGAACAGCGTAATGGAACTGCCCGAGAGTTATTTTTCACATGGTTCGCTGCAAGTACCGTTTCTACTACTCTTGTCACAGGCTCATTAGCCATTGTATTAGGCCTGAATTTTTGGTGGTCCTGTGTAGCTATTTTGATAGGACACGGTATTGGCGCAACAATTATGGCACTTCATTCTGCTACTGGTCCAAAAGCTGGTTTGCCTCAAGTAGTACAAAGTAGAGCTCAATTCGGTTATTACGGCGCTATTCTGCCTATGCTTATTATTCTTGTCATGTATTTGGGCTACGGTGCAACAAATACAGTTTTAGTAGGTCAGGGTATGCAAGAAACGCTTGGTCTGAATATGAATGTCACTGTAATTGTAAGTCTTATTCCGATGGTTCTACTTGCTATTTACGGGCAAGGTTTACTGCAAAAGTCAATGAAAATATATACAATTGGCTTTACAGCTATCTTTATTATCTTAACTATTATGATACTGTCAAATATTACAATGGAAACACTAAATGCTGGTAACTTTTCATTCAGCCAATTTTTATTAATGACATCCATCTGTGTGACATGGCAAATTACTTATGGTCCTTATGTTTCTGATCATTCTAGGTTTATTCACCCTTCTCAATCAAAAAAAGTCTTTACTTATAGTTACCTAGGAAGTTTTGCTAGCTCTGCTTGGTTGATGCTTTTAGGTGCGGCTATAGCTACAATGGTTGTGAACGGAAATGTGATGGCACAAATTAAAGAGATGGGTTCATTAGGTTTTATCATTGCATTACTTCTATCATTAGGTGTACTTGTGATTAATTCTTTAAATATTTATGGTTCGGGGATTATCATCCTTTCAATATCTAGTAATTTCCTAACTTTTAAAACGTCTGCTAGATTACGTACCATTATTTCCATCATAATTGGCGTAATTATTGCTTTCATTGCTCTATGGAGTTCAGATAATTTTATGGCTAACTTCCAATTATACTTAGGATTTATCTTATTCTTTATTATTCCATGGAGCATTATAACTTTATCAGATTTCTTTATATTGAAGCGCGTAAATTATCCTCCCGATGCTTTCAATCAAAAAGACGGTATTTTTGGAAAAATAAACATACCTACTATGATCATTTATTTATCAACAATACTTATTCAAATTCCATTTATTAACACTGAATTATATGTAGGGCCGATTGCAAAATTATTGGATGGACTGGATATTGCCTGGATAGTAGGCGGCGTTGTTTCCTTTCTACTATATATAGGTTTTGCTAAATTAACTGCACCTGTAAAATTTACAGTAGATACCTACTCAAGCCCTACAATATCTGATAATTAATAATTAAATTTTTATAGAATTATAAATACTAAATATAGAAAAAAGAGTAGTACACACTTTATTGGTGTTTGTACTACTCTTTCACTATATTATCAAATAGTTGTACCTAAATCTTCATTTCTGGACAGACCCTTTTGTATTATAAAATTTATTGTACCGTAAATACTGGCGATTGCTTATTCAGCATCAAGACTAAATCCATCGCTGTTAATTCTGGAAGTGATTTGGAGAATTCGATTGCTTCTTCTTTTGTTTCAAAAGTAAATGCATCTAATTCCTTCGTTAATTCATATTTACCATTAATTAAATTGACTAAATACAGACGAACTGTAGGACAGCATATTTTGGTTAAATCAAGGTTTTCTCCAGCTAATAAGATCCCTACATCTTTTGTCTTTGGACTAATGACAACTTGCAATGTACGAAGCCCATCTAATTCAAACCATTCAGGAATACTTACTTCCTTTTGCTTATTCATAATATCCATCCCCCAATTAATAGTTATTTTTGTTTAACCCCTTTGTATAACACATTGGTGTTAGTGTTCGACTATCAATACATAGAAATAAAAGTTATGTATAAAAGCGTTATATCTATACTAGATTACTACTTTTATCACTAGTTAAAGCAATGCATTCATTTGATCAATAACTTTGACCGGATGATCATTCTTCAACACTATTGTACTATAATCATAAAATTATTAAAAGTACGAATTTTATAAAAAATGTAAGTCTAGAAATAGTAAAATATATCTGTAATATACTATTCCTCTAAAATTGACCTTTTATTTTACTTTCTTCTTAAGAAATTAAACCTAACTAGAAATAGCCGAATTTACATTATTATCTCTTAAAAAATTCCAGATGAAAAATTTTTATAATAAATGATAATACAATTAATTCCATTTTAACGCATACCAATTAGGAGGCGTCTTAAACTGGACACCTCCAAGGATATCTAATAATATGCTCTACATACTATTACTACACCCATATTAATTCATAAAACTTCTTTCTGATCAAAAATCCCATGTTTTTGTGAAATAAACAGCGTGTTCCAAAGTCCTTCATTATTAAATTTCAGAGAATGTTACTAACTTCACCCTCTCATTATTGGGACAACCATTATAAAAATTACTGCTTTTTTACGAAAAAAACGTATAAAATCGAACATTTTTCTAAAAAATGTTTCACCATGTATGCAGTAATTAATTTCATTACAGACTAAAAAAAGTATATTTCTAATTTCCAAAGTAAATTCCACCTATTTTATTTGCTTTTTTAATAAAAATAGCCAGATCTATATTTTTTCAAATAGCAAAAAGTCATTTTGTCGATTTTCATATACAACTTAAAATAAAATAAGTGACAATTCAGGACAATAGACCCGATTGGCACATATTCCCAAATAAGTCGTATATCGATTTTGACAAATTGCCAAAATTAGCATGTTACTTAATTGAAAACAAGCGTGTTGATTACCCTTTT
>DEQI01000313.1:5874-6434 GCA_002360295.1 Planococcaceae bacterium UBA3370 | reverse complement strand
ACATTTAATATTAGTAGAAGTTATGCAATGGAGATGTTTCAGTTTTTAATCGATGAGCATAAACCAGGTGTTGTCTTCCAGTTTGAAATTACAGCCGATATCATGCGACCTGAAGTCATCCAATTTTTAAATGATAATGCCCCTAAGGGATTATTCCGCTTTGAAATTGGTGTACAGTCTACAAATGATTTAACGAATGAGCTTGTCAAACGCCGTCAAAATTTCGAAAAGTTAAAGCGTACTGTCACAATGGTAAAAGAAGGCGGTAAAATAGACCAACATCTTGACTTAATAGCAGGATTACCGGAAGAAGATTATGATTCGTTCCGTGATACATTTAACGATGTATTTGCAATGCGTCCGGAGGAATTACAGCTTGGCTTCTTAAAACTATTACGTGGTACTGGTTTACGCCTAGAAGCACAAAAATACGGCTATACTTATGTCGATATCGCACCTTATGAAATCTTTTCAAACAATGTGTTAACTTTTGACGATATTGTTCGAATAAAGCATGCAGAAGATGTACTAGAAAAATATTGGAATGCCCATCGTATGGA
>DEQI01000313.1:0-5705 GCA_002360295.1 Planococcaceae bacterium UBA3370 | reverse complement strand
TAGATATTGCAAAAAATATTATGCAATTGGATTATTTAAAAGTACATCAATTCCAGCCTAGAAAGCCTTGGTGGGATGATCGTACACCGAATGATCAATTGAAGAAAATTTATGCTAAGCTGCGAGAAAATCCATTGTTAGCTGGTGAACAGTTTGCAGAGATGCAAGTGAGTGAGAAAGATTTATTTAAACATTCTCTGATTATCCCGTCTTCTATTTCTTACCAAGATTATGTGGAGGGAAAAGTGTCGAAAAAAGAGGGTTATTTATTCACTTACTTCCGCTACGGCCAAGAGCCTTATTTTGCAGATATTTCACTGTAAACATAGCCAGACGAAAAGTATAGATAGCTAGTTAGGAAATGATTCCTCTTTTCCTAACTGGCTTATTTTTGTTCAGGAGTACACTTTACACCCTCATTTTCATTTATTTTCCTTATTCACATTCGTAGTTTTTTGAATTTGTATGAGTTCAGAAACCGTTACAAATTTATATCCTTGCTTCTTTAATTCAGGTAAAATTTTTGCCAGCGCCTTGACAGTTTGCTCTCTTTTTCCTCCTCCATCATGGAACAGCACCACACTCCCTGGTTTAGCACCTTCCAAGACCGTTTTTACTATTTTATTCTCTCCAGGATTTTTCCAATCAAAGGTGTCTAAATGCCATGACCACATGACAACTTTATACCCTTCCTCTACTATTGCCTCAATCATCGCATCCGTATATTGTCCTTCTACGGGTCTAAATAACACGGGAGAATAGCCACTTATCCCAAAAATTGTTTCATGCGTTAGTTTAATTTCTTTTATTAAATTCTTCACATTTGTTTTAAGTGGGTGTGTATACGTGTGTATGGCTAACTCATGTCCTTCTTCGTGTACCCGTAATGTAAGATCAGGATTTTTCTCTGCATATTCCCCTACTATAAAAAACGTGGCCTTTGCATCGTTTTCCGCTAATACCTCTAATATTTCAGGGGTATACTTTTTATGCGGGCCATCATCAAATGTTAAAGCAATCACTTTTTCATCCGTTTTGATTTCCCATAATATTTTCCCTGCTTCTTCATAATATTTTCTACCTTTATCTGCATACGAATAGTCATACATAAAAAATATAGAGATAAGGAAAATAACAAATGGTAATAAAAGGTGATAGTAGGTCCTCATTCGTTCACATCCTGACAAATAATATAATGTAATTATTACTTATTATTTGTGGATTAATAAAAAAAATGCTTGATTTATTTTAATAAAATAAGTATGAAATCAGATGTGTTGATTATACATATTTTTGAAGATGAAAGCGTGATTTCTCTAGTAGAAAAATAAATAAAGGACATTTGCTAGTTGATTGGAGAGGAGGTGACTCGACTCCTGCAGGATTAGCGCGAGCTGAAAATCCATTTATTTCGGCCTTAGCCGAAATAAATTAGTTGAAGCCGTGCCTGCGGAAAGCGAGTCAGCCGTAGCGGAAATCAACTTATTCTTTAGAGCTTTGTAACAATAAAAGGTAAATCAACACGCTTGGTATGAAATATGTCATTTGCTTTTAGTTAAGCGGTATAGGCCAAAATCCAATCCTTTTTTCTAATAAATACATACTTTAGGCTAATGATTAACAAGGGGGCTGTCATGATCTCTTCTCATTTTCCATCCGCTCAGTTCACATTTGATGTCAATAAAAGTACATTGTTTAAAATGAATAATGAAAATAAGATCAATATTTTAGGTGTTGAGCAACTGAATACATTAAAAAATGTGTCATTATTAGATATTTTTCTTAGTACTAATCAAGTAGTTGAACCACATTATCATCAAAATGCTGCAGAATTAGTTTATTGTATTGCTGGATCAGCTGCTATCTCCCTTCTCAACCCAAATACAAAACAAATCCAAACCTATACAATTACGCCTGGGCAAGTTGTCAATATTCCTCAAGGCTGGTGGCATTATGAGGTGGCTATTGTTGATCACACACATTTACTTGCTATTTTTGATGCACCTACGCCTGAGGTAATCTTAGGCTCTGATATTTTAAAATTTACTCCTCCCCATATTATGGCGCACACTTATTGTATAGATGAAAGTCTTTGGAAAGAAACAATTGCTCCCATAACACCTTCAACTTATATTGGCCCTTCAAAGGATTGTAGAAATTATAAACATACAAGTCCTCCATATCATCCAAATATGAATTCATACAATTGGTACATGAATCCTTTTACACATTACCCATACAGTTATTAAAATACGGAACCAATACTTAAATTACTTTTCGTGTTGCTAATCCCTAATAAAAAAGAACATAAAGCTAGAGAATTCTCCTTCCTCTAAAACCTTATGTCCTCAATTATCTACTATAGTTTTGGGGGCATAAAAGGGAGAGCAAAAGTACATTTCTCCCTTAGAAACCCCTATTAATCAAGCTTCCAAACCATTACCCAATAATTACTCGCTCTTTTGGATAACGATATTTTAATTTTTGTGATTTGCCTCCAAGCGTATATAAGAAAGAAATTAAACCAACACGTCCAATAAACATAAGAATCATAATGACTATTTTACCGGTAGTTGATAAATCCCCAGTAATTCCAAGAGACATTCCACACGTTCCGAAGGCAGATGTTATTTCAAAAATGATTTGCATGACGGTTACATGAGGTTCTGTAATTAGTAAAATCATGGTTGCAATGAGTACCATAAAAAGTGCTAAAAAAATCACGGCAAATGAACGGAACACGTCGATTAAATGAATTTCTCTGCCAAACACTTGAATTTCATTTCGACCATTTGCATATGAAATTAAAAATAAAATGGCAATGGCAAATGTAGTCGTACGAATACCTCCACCTACCGAGCTTGGGGAAGCACCAATAAACATTAAAAAGCTCATAAAAATTTCTGTTGCTTCACTAAATGTTCGTACATCATAGGTTGTTAACCCGGCAGATCGTGTTGAAATAGAATGATACATCGCAGAAAATAAGGCTTCATGCCATTTCATCCCTTTAAACGAATGAATGGATTCAAGGACTAAAATAACAAATGCTCCGACTAAAAATAATAGGCCATAAGTTGTTGTTGTTATTTTAGTAAACAAACTAAAACGAAATGTAGTGTTTTTGTTTTTTAAAAAGGCTTTTACTTCAATCAGTACGGGGAAGCCAATAGCCCCTAGTACAATTAACACCATCGTGACAAACTGGACAAAATAGTCTAAATGATATTGTTGCAAACTAATGCCAGTAATATCAAAGCCACCATTTGTTGTAGCAGAAATCGAAGTAAAAATACCATGAAAAATAGCGTCATTCCAAGATTCAAAATAACGTTTAAAATGTAATGCTAATATGAGCGCTCCTACAGCTTCAATAGTCAATAAAATCTTTGCAATTTCACGAATCAGTTGGACAACTCCAGCCAAATTGTATTGATTATGGTCAATCATAATTAACTGGCGCTCGCGCATGCCTATTTTTTTCCCAACGAGAAGCCAAATCAAAGTACCGAGGGACATAATACCAATTGCACCAAGCTGTAAAATGATTAATAAAATGACTTGTCCAAATAGCGAATATGTTTCTGAAATATTAATCGTTGTTAAACCGGTTACGCTTACCGCACTTACAGCTAAAAACAAACTATCTAAAAGAGGAACATCTACTCCTTCTTGATGAACCCCGGGAAGCCTTAGTAATAAAAAAGCTGTTGCTATCGCTATAAAATAGTACGAAACAAGCACTTGGAATGGCGTTATCCCTTTTTCAGTTAGTTTTTTTATTTTCATTTTAACGCCCCTTCCGTTAATGTGTATTAAGTATAGTGAATTTATGCAAAAATGAAAAGAGGGGGCATATCGCACCCTCTTTTCAAATATTATTTATGCTTGTTGATTTTTATTTTTTACTACACTTGTGAAGTATCCACCTAGCGCTATACCAACTAGTACTACCCAGAAAGTGATTTTCCATACAGTAGAATGTGGGAAATCATGTGGTAAAATCCCTACTTTATCGTGTGCAAAGGTTAATACTGCTAACTTTACTCCAACCCAACCAACAATTAAAAAGGCTGCAGTTTCAAGAGAAGGATAATTATTTAATACTTTTACGAACCATTGTGCTGCAAATCGCATAATAACTAGCCCGATTAGTCCACCTAAAAACATGACAGAGAATTGACCTGCATTAATTCCTCCGATATGATACTCCGTCACATGTGGTAATGTAACAGCAATCGCAACGGCTGCTAACATCGAGTCAATAGCGAATGCAATATCAGCTAACTCCACTTTTAGAACAGTCATCCAGAAGCCAGAACCTTTTTTTTCTTCCTCGTGATGTTCCTCTTCCTTTTTCGCAAACTTTGTATCATAAATATGCTTAATAGAAATGAACAGTAAGTAAATAGCACCAATCGCTTGTATTTGCCAATAGTTCACTAAAATTGTAATTAGGAATAAAGCGATGAAACGGAAAATAAATGCTCCAAATAATCCATAAAACAATGCTTTCTTTTGCTGCTCTTGCGGTAAATGTTTTACCATAACTGCCATTACTACAGCATTATCGGCAGCTAGTAAACCTTCTAAGAATACTAATACGAGTAGTACCCAAGCGTATTCGAATAAAATCGCTTCCATTAAAATAATTCCTCCTTTAATTGTGTGATACCCAGGTTCGGGTATATTCGTAACATATTTTCTACAGAAATATCCATTTTTAGGCAATAATAAAAGACCTCTGCCTAAAGAAGGCAAAGGTCTTGCTAAGCAAATTCATTGCTATCACACCCGATGGCTCTTAACCATGTCATGACGAATGTGAAGTAAGAAGTAATGGCTCGTGCGAAAAAAATCATGCAACCAGTCCATTATACAACTTATAGCTACTCCCCTTTGACAAATTGTCAACGGATATTTAGTTATTCTGTCTTCTCATTATAACTTATTGTACCTACTATTAGCAAGAAATAATAATAAAAGATAAGAAGAAAAATAGTATGTGACTTCTTCACTTTCACAAAAGCTAATGAAAATTCGGGAAAATAACTACAACTTCCTCGTCTCCTTATCCAATAAACTATAGATCATCGGCACGATAAACAAAGTCAGCAATGTTGATGTTAATAGACCACCTATTACGACAATTGCCATTGGTTCATTTATTTCTGTCCCTTCCCCTAGACCGAGGGCAAGCGGAACTAGACCAAGTATTGTCGTTAGAGCTGTCATTAATATCGGACGGAGACGATCTTGACAGGCAATGAGTATCGCATCATAAGAACGAATACCTTGCATTTTTTTCTGATTGATATAATCAACGAGTACGATGCCGTTATTAACAACAATGCCGACAAGCACTAATACACCAATAATAGCGGTGATGCCTAACAGTGTATTCGTTATAAATAAAGCTACAGCTATCCCAATTGCCGCTAAAGGAACACTAAACATAATGACAAATGGATATTTAAACGATTCGAATTGAGCAGCCATGACAATATAGACAAATATGATGGAAAGTAGAATCGCCATGATCATATCACTTTTGGCACTTTCAAATAATTCACGATCCCCACTAAATACGATCCTCGTTGTATTTGGTAAATCTACTGTATCAATGGCATCGTCTACTTTTGAAGAGATACTACTTAATGATTCTGATGTTTCGTATTTTACGAAAAATGCGACAGCAGAAGCCT
>DEQI01000216.1:1085-2890 GCA_002360295.1 Planococcaceae bacterium UBA3370 | reverse complement strand
TCAGACCATTTCTTTTTCATACGTAAGCGTCGGACAATCGCAAAAAATGTATCAGAAATCGGTACACCTAACATAATAACTGGGATAATTAATGCAATGACTGTAATGTTTTTAAATCCTAATAAGGAGAAAACAGAAATCATAAATCCTAGGAATAATGCACCTGTATCACCCATGAAAATTTTCGCAGGATGGAAGTTGAAAAATAAAAACCCAATCGTTGCAGCCGCTAAAATAGATGCCATAGCAATAACAAAACCGTTACTCATAATCATTGCCATCGCAGCAATTGTAATCAGGGCAATAGTAGATACACCCGCTGCCAGTCCATCTAATCCATCAATTAAGTTAATCGCATTGGTAATTCCAATAATCCAAATAATCGTAATTGGAATACCTAACCAACCAAAATTTAACGTACCTTCAAAAGGTAGATTTATGAATTCAATCTGAATACCGCCTACAAATACAATGATACATGCCGCAATAAGTTGCCCAAGCATTTTTGCTTTTGCAGAAATTTCACGCATGTCATCAATGATACCTGTAATGACAATAATTGTTGCTGCCAGTAATATGGCGAATGCATATTTACTTTCAAAACCTGTCGTTACTTTTAGAAAAATAAACCCTATTATAAACGCACCAAATATAGCCAAGCCACCTAGTCGAGGCATTATGCGTGCGTGCACTTTTCGGTAATTAGGTGCATCGACAGCACCAATACGAAATGCTAAACGCTTCACAAGTGGAGTTAGTATTATGGACGCTAAAAACGCCACGATTAAAGACACGTAAATCATGTCTCTCCTCCTTAATATTAATATACATTTTAAACCAACATAATTATAGCATGCTTATTAAGTAAAATATAGATATTATCTTATAACAGATTTTACATATCCATTATTATATTTCATAAATATGTCAGAGAAATGACAATTCTAAACTAAATAACCATAAAATTTGGAATACCCCGGTGTATGTATTGATCATTTTTTTATTTCTATTTAGTTTGAACATATCTAGAGGAGAGTATGCTGACATAAAATTTGACAAATGATTCATACACAACTTTCCATCATGTTTCATAAGCTTTTCATGCCTATTCTTTTCGTAAGTTACATCACTGCACAAAAATGCTCTACTCACAAGTGTACACGATAGCACATCATTGTTCTATTAAATTCCCTTACTATTATTTCCACCAGTCTAACTAAAGTAGTAATACTTTATAAAGTTTGATAAAATAATGAAGTGTCTACTATCTAATAGACAATTTTAAAGGAGCGTAAAGAAATGTTCTCAATTTTTAATCGTAACAAAGAGCAAACGAGTACTCGTGAATTAAAAAAATACTACAAAATAGTAGATCAAATTAATCAGCTTGAGGCCACTTACTCACCTATGACAGATGAGGAGCTTCAAGGAATGACATTGAAATTTAAAGAACGATTAGAAAACGGTGAAGAAATTACAGCAATCATTCCTGACGCATTTGCTGTTGTTCGCGAAGCTTCTAAACGTGTTTTAAATAAACGCCATTATGATGTACAAATTATCGGTGGTTTAGTTTTAACGGAAGGTAATATCGCTGAAATGCCTACGGGCGAAGGGAAAACTCTAGTAGCCTCGCTCCCTTCCTATGTACGTGCCTTAGAAGGTAAAGGCGTTCACGTTATTACTGTCAATGACTACCTAGCAAAACGTGACTTCGAGGAAATCGGCCAAATTCATCGTTTCTTAGGCTTAACAGTCGGCTTAAACGTTCCGATGATGGAGCCTGCAGATAAAAAAGAAGCTTA
>DEQI01000216.1:0-913 GCA_002360295.1 Planococcaceae bacterium UBA3370 | reverse complement strand
GCTAACGAAGAATTACACCGTATTGCAGCCATGTTAGCTAAGCGCTTCAAAGTAGATGAAGATTATGATTTTGATGATGAAACGAAAGCGACTTCATTAACAGAGCAAGGGATTGAAAAAGTAGAGGCTGCTTTTGGCGTAGATAATTTATACGACTTAGAGCACCAAACTTTATATCATTATGTCATCCAAGCAGTTCGTGCACACGTTATGTTCGAACGCGATGTAGATTATATCGTGCGCGATGACAAAATCGAGCTTGTCGACATGTTTACTGGTCGTATAATGGAAGGTCGTTCTTTATCTGATGGATTACACCAAGCGATTGAGGCAAAAGAAGGTGTAACGATTACAGAGGAAAATAAAGCGCAGGCACAAATTACGATTCAAAACTATTTCCGTATGTATCCGAGATTGTCAGGAATGACGGGTACAGCTAAAACACAAGAAAAGGAAATTTTAGAAGTATATAATATGCGGGTTATCCAAATACCGACGAATCGTCCTCGCCAACGTATTGACCAAAAGGATATGGTCTTTGAAACAATTGAAGCGAAATACGAATATGTTGCGCAAGAAGCCAAACGTCGTCACGAAAAGGGCCAACCTATTTTAATCGGTACCACTTCGATTTTGCAATCCGAAAAAGTATCCCAATATTTAAAGAAATATAATTTACCTCACCAGCTACTAAATGCCAAAACAGTTGAGCAAGAAGTTGAGTTAATTTCTGAAGCTGGCCAAAGATCGCGCATTACGGTCGCAACTAACATGGCCGGTCGCGGTACAGATATCGTATTAGGTGAAGGTGTTGATGAGCTCGGCGGACTGTACGTTATCGGTACTGAAAAGCATGAAAGACGTCGTGTCGATAACCAATTACGCGGACGTTCAGGTCGTCAAGGCGATCCAG
>DEQI01000096.1:2379-6407 GCA_002360295.1 Planococcaceae bacterium UBA3370 | reverse complement strand
CCTTCAGAGCCTTCAGAGCCTTCTCCAGCAGGAAGAATTAGTTCTAAACCTGCTATCGCTGCTTTAATCGCTGCTGCTGCTGCTAACTTTTCTTCTTCTGTTGCATTTTCATCTAATTTACCTGCTTCATCTAATGCTTCTTTTACGGCTTTATATGATTCTGAAGTGTACTCTGCTTCCACCAATTTAGAAGCTTCTTCTTTCGCTGCTGCTAATGCATCTGCTCCTGGTGTTGTTTCAGTTTGGTCACCACCTGGGTTTGATCCACCATTACCAGATCCTCCACCAACTGAGCCTGAACCACCACTACCAGAACCTCCACCGCTTGAACCAGATCCACTGCTAGGTGGTGTAGTTGTAGTATTATCAGACACTACTTTATCTATATTCCCTTTAATAGATTCGTAGTTTTTAATGATGCCTGCAGCTGTCGTATTGGCTGGTAAAGTAACCTCACCGATTTTAATCGATGCCGCTACCTCTACTTTTGCATCTGTGCTATTTACTACTAATTTTGCAATTGTTCCGACAATATTTAATGCAACTTCCACTGCTTTTTCTAGGGCTACTTCATCAAATGAACCAGTACCAGAAATCGCAATATTTACTGTTACGGCTACATTAAATTTTGCTACATCTGCATCTACCTGAATTGTCGATACTGTTGCAGAGACAGTTACTTCTGGAAGTTTTACATCTGAAGCAATCGCTACATTGTCGCGTTTTACTTGGACGCTCTTCACGTTACTATTTTTAAAGCCGATTTTCGGACCATTTGTTGTGTTTGCAAAAATTGGTATAAGAGAAGCTACTGAACTATTAACCTCTTCAACAATGAAAGCACCATCGTTAATTAAACCATCCGCAGAAAACTCACTCTTCACGCTATTAGAAAGTGATACATTCCCTTGAACCGTTACATTTTTCACTTCAACATAATCTGCATTGACAAGTAAGTCACCTGCAATTGTCGAATGACCTCCATCTAACGTAACAAGTGCACCTTCAGTACCTGGAGCATTTAATTGTAATGAGTTAATGCCTACAATTTCTCCGTCTACTACTTTTGCATTGACAACTGCTCCTGCTAAAGCAGCATTATTTGCTTCATTGAATAAGCCTTGTAATGCTGTTGGGATTGAATAGCCATCTACTTGACTACCATCTACTTGAGAGATTGTGAACGTTACATCTTTCGCCACAGAATCAGTTGATTGGCCTGCATTTTCTGCACGCACAACAAATGAAGCGAGTTGTCCACGTGTTACGTTTGAAGAACCGTCAAATGTAGTTGCTGTTTTACCAGTTGTTACACCTGCTGAATAAAGTGCTGTAACATACTGTGCATAATCAGCACGTACATCTTTTAGTGGTGTTTTAAAATCAGCTGGTGCTTCTAATTTAAATGCACCTGCAATAATTTTTGCCATATGATTACGTTGCACAGCATCGCCTGGACGGAATGTGCCATCTTCAAAACCATTAATAATACCAGCATTCGCTAAAGCAGCGATTGCTCCGTAATATTGATTTGATGTTGAAACATCTTTAAAACCAGGGTTCGAAACGTTTGTCGTATCTAGACCTAATACACCTGCAATAATTTTTGCTGCTTGTCCACGTGTAACATCCTGTTTTGGTTTGAATGTGCCATCGCTAAAACCATTAACAACGCCACGTTCTGCTAACTGTAATACGTCCTCATAGTAATAATCAGTTACCTTCACATCCGTAAATTGGGTACTTGCTTGAGTGGCCATTGGTGCTACAGCCACGACACTACCTACAGCAATTGCTGCTGCCATAGTCGTTTTGGCATGTTTTTTCGTCTTTTTCTTCACATTTCTTCCCCCTTATTAAAATAATTTACGAATAATACAATTACGTATTATTCAAATAATATTAATATACACCAAATAGCTACAATATTCCACATAATTTCCAATTACATTCTATTATTTAGAAAATATACGAATAATATGTACCTATTCCAACATAAAAGAAAGACTATTTGCTTATTCTCAATTTATATCAATTGCACTAAATACTAATGCTATAAGTAGCTCTTCAAAGAAAAAGATCCCTTACTCCTACTTTTCGGAATGAGGGATCTAAAAAATTTCATTATTCTATTGATTCTTACATTAAAGAGCAAAATACTTAATTATTTTATCAATTGTCTCTTTCGCTTGCTCGGCAGTCTCCTTTACCACGCCAAAATAAAACTTACATTTTGGCTCTGTTCCTGATGGACGAATAGCGATCCAGGAACGGTCTTCTAATACAAGCTTTAGCACATTTTCTCTCGGCAACAAAATAGGCTCTGTACGGCCATCTTGAAGTCTCGCTACGCCTGTTAAGTAATCTTCCACACGTGAAACGGCCACACCTGCGATTTCTGTTGGGGTATTTTCTCGATAGTTATTTAAAATAGACTTCATTTGCTCTTGCCCGTCTTTGCCTTCAAATGTTCTCGAAATTAATGCTTCCTCATAATAGCCAAACTGATTGAACAGCTCCTCTAATGCATCGAGTAATGTTTTTCCTTCTGTTGCATAATAGGCCGCCATTTCCGCTACTTTTAAAGCCACTTGCACCGCATCTTTATCACGTACAAAGGCTTCGATTAAATAGCCATAGCTTTCTTCATAGCCAAAAACAAAAGAATGAGAGCCAGTCACCTCAAATTCGGCTATTTTTTCGGCAATGTATTTGAAGCCTGTTAATGTGTTGATCGTCACTACATCGAAATGATTAGCAATGGCCGTTCCTAGCTCGGAAGTGACGATTGTTTTCAACATTGCACCATTTTTAGGTAATGTACCGTTTTGTTGTTTCGTTTTTAACATATAGTGTAATAGTAATGCACCTAGCTGATTACCGGTCAACAACTTATATACGCCATCACTACGCACAGCTACTCCTAAACGATCGGCATCTGGGTCAGTCGCTAATAATAGGTCCGCCCCTACTTTATTTCCTAAATCGATGGCGAGTGAAAATGCTGCAGCTTCTTCTGGATTCGGGTAGGATACTGTAGAAAATGCACCATCCTGCACCGCTTGTTGTTCTACTAAATAAACATCTGTAAATCCGAATTGCCTTAGCCCGTCCATTACCGGCACTAGGCCCGCACCATGTAACGGCGTATAGACCATTTTCATGTGCAGATCAACATTAGTATGATTTTTTAATGTTAATAGATTTTTCATATACTTCTCATCTAAATCGATTGATAACCAGTTGAGCAAGCCTTCTTTTTCAAGCTGTTCCACACTTACTGCTTCAATAGTAAAAATATCTTCAATATCATTCATATGTTGAATGATTGCATTCGCTCCAGTAGGAACAAGCTGTGCCCCATCCTCACCGTATACTTTAAAACCATTGTACTGCTTTGGATTATGACTGGCTGTGATCACAACACCGGCAAACGCGTGTAGCTCACGCACTGTAAATGAAAGTTGTGGGGTAGGTCGGGATTCTTTGTAAACATACGATGGTATTCCATGTGCGCCTAGAACACGCGCTGTCTCAACAGCAAATTCATATGAAAAATGACGTGTATCATAGGCAATCACTACCCCTCGTTTTTTGGCTGCATCACCATTTGACACTATGTAACGCGCCAGTCCTTCCGCCACACGACGAATCGTATAAATGTTCATTCGATTCGTACCAGCGCCAAGTAAGCCGCGCATACCTCCAGTACCGAATGAGACATATTGGTAGAAGCGCTCCTCAATGGCTATTTCATCTGAGCCAATTTCCTTTAACTCCTCTACTAAATGGGGAGGTAAGTCTTGAAGGAGCCATTTATTATACAATTCTAAAACGATGCTCATAGACGGTTTTATCCCCTTTTTAAGTTGCGATATTTTACATATATTATGGCATAGGAAGGGAATAAAACCAACTTGTAGATGTAATTGACGGGATGGTATATTGGGATCTAGATTACTAGTAATACAAGGTATAAAGTCCCGATTCGCTCATGGCGACACTATTTTCGCCCACGGGACTAGCTT
>DEQI01000096.1:0-2273 GCA_002360295.1 Planococcaceae bacterium UBA3370 | reverse complement strand
CATGGCGACACCATTTTCGCCCACGGGACTAGCTTTTTCGCTCGTGGCGACACCTTTTTCGCCCATGGCACCCTATTATATAAAACTACTTCATCTTCACACCATCAGCCTTGAGCACACTAAAAAACGTCATCCAAGTAATTTTCAAATCAAATAATAGCGTCATATTGTTCATATAGTACGTATCATATTCGACTTTTTTCTCATCTGATATAAAGTCTCTGCCCATTACCTGAGAATAGCCAGTTAAACCTGGTCGTACACTATTTACGCCTGCTTTATCACGCATTTCTATCAGCTTATATTGGTTATATAAAGCAGGCCTAGGTCCAACAATGGACATGTCACCTTTTAAAATGTTGAAAAGCTGTGGTAATTCATCTAAACTCGTTTTTCGAATAAATTTCCCAACTGGTGTAATATAGCTCGAAGGATCTCCTAAAGCTTCTGTTGAAACATTCGGCGTTTCTACATACATAGATCGAAATTTATATATGTTAAAATGTACGCCGTCTTTCCCAATACGCTCTTGCTGAAATAATATTGGACCTTTAGAATTCACTTTTATAGCAATACTAACAACAATCATCGGTAGAGCAAACACTAAAATAGCGACTAGACTTACTATTATATCCATTAATCGTTTTATGCTTTTCATTATTTAATCCTTTTCAGTTATGGTAATGGCTTGCTTTATGTCATACTTCTGATAAGAATTATCTCTATATACAGATAAATCTTGTTCATAATATAAGTTTCCAAACACTTTTTTATATAAGCTTTTGCCTCCTATGAAGCCTTTTAATAGCCTACCAATAAGAGAGCTAAAAATGATTTTCCGTTTGTTGTTTTTGGCAATCTCAGAAACCATTTCATTTGTTTTAATATACGTCGGGTCTTGGGGATGAAATATGCCAGCATCCTTATTAACAATTAATTGGTAAATAAATTCGGTTAGGTTGTATATAAAAATCATACTTCGTGCATTCTCGATTTTCGGAAAGATAAATGTTTTTTTACTTACTTTACTTAACAGTTGATAATTCCCTGGGCATCTTGGTCCATACACCATTGGAGGTCTAATAATCGCTACTTTAAAATGGTCATCCTCTAGCGCTTTCAATGCTTCTTCTGCAGCCAATTTACTTTTTCCATATAAAGTGACTGGCTTTATTTCCGTATTCGCATGAATAGCACCCTCTTGTTTGCCATAAACCGCCATGGTACTGACAAAGATAAATTGGCTCACTCCTGCTTTTTTCGCCTGTGTAGCTAATGCTTGCGTTAATGCTGTATTCACTTGAAAGTACTGCTCTTCACTAAATAGCGATTCTTTTTTATGGACAATCGCTGCAGGGTGAATAACCACATCAATATCGGACAAATCGATTTCATTAATTGAGTTATGGCGGATACTTTTTTTGACAATCTCAAATTCTTCTTGCTTTATTTTTAGTTCACTAGTTAATTCATTCGATATATAGCCATTTTCGCCTGTAATAAGTATTTTCATCTTTAACTCCAACACTAATATTTATTTACGCTTTCTTTTTTTACCGCCCGGTACCATTGCCATGCATCCGAGCACATATCCTGAAGATCATGCTCCGTTTTCCAATTTAATAAACGGTGTGCTTTCGTTGCATCTGCAATGCTTACCATAATGTCTCCTTCACGGCGTTCTACCACTTCATACGGAACCTTAATATGATTTACAGCTTCGAATGTATGGATCAAATCGAACACAGAGTAGCCAGTGCCTGTCCCAAGGTTAAATGCCTCGCACCCGTTATGATGATCTAGATAATGGAGTGCCTGAATATGACCTTTCGCTAAATCCATAATATGAATGAAATCACGTATGCAGCTACCATCTGGCGTATCGTAATCTCCACCAAAAACTTGTAACTTTGCTACTTCTCCATTGGCTACCTTTAATATATAAGGCATTAAATTATTAGGTATTCCATAAGGGACTTCTCCTAATAATCCGCTTTTATGTGCCCCTATTGGATTAAAATAGCGCATTAATGCAATGCTCCAACTCTTATTGGCTAATGCAAAATCACGACATATCTCTTCGAGCATTAGCTTTGTACGACCATATGGATTCGGTGCTTCAAGGGATAAATCCTCCTTTAACGGAGGCGTATGTAAATCGCCGTATACCGTTGCAGATGAACTAAAAATGAGCTGCTTTACATCAAACTCATGCATAACCTCTAACAAATTCAATGTACTAACTATATTATTTTGATAATACATTAATGGAT
>DEQI01000037.1:2268-4577 GCA_002360295.1 Planococcaceae bacterium UBA3370 | reverse complement strand
ATTTATTAATAAGTTGTATATCGTTTTTGACTAATAGGCTTTTTACTATTTAAAAAATATTACTTAACATTATAATTGCACTGAAAGAATGCTTTAAATAAAAAAAGAAGCATATTCGATCAATCAGTCGATTACACTTCATGTCTCTTTCGTATATGGAATCAATACTTTCATGAAATAACTAATGCAGAATAAATCCTTGGACAGATACGAATAGTGAAAATGCAAATACAGCGATTAATAACCAGCCTATCAGCTTATTATTTTTTTTGAGTTCTTGTATTCCCATCACAAACATCGTTAGTCCTAAAAATAAAATCATATATGCTTGATACTCGAAATTTTTTGTAAAAAGTCCATAACCAGCTAATGCTACTGTAATAATTGAAAATAGAATTCGTAAAACTGTTAGCAATTTTATCAGCCCCTAACTTTTTACACGATATAATGTTAATATGACCAAAAATTTTGAATGGTAACGTGAATAAGTTAAAACTACTATTTGATTCTCGCCATTTTAATCATCGCAACAGCAATTACTACAACAATAGCAATCATAATTACAATCATGCCAAACATACTAAAAGAAGCTGCTTGTTCTTGTGCCACAAGTATAATCTCATATGTCAAATAAGCAAATAGAATGTTTATCAAATTTTTCATTACATTTAAAAATTTACGACTTGTTGTATAAAATGCTTCTACATTCGTTTCATTTAAACGGTCTGGGTAATTATGAATATGTGGTTTTTTTTCTATTATATGCATCATTATGAACATAACAATACCAATAGCTGGTAATAAAAGAAGTTCAAATTTTGAGCCCCACCGATCGACGTCTCCTGCGCCATTAAAATGTACCGGTACTTCTGCAGGCAGGTTAAACCAATTTAGTACGATATACAGTAAAGATAAAAGGAATGCGCTAATTCCAATGATGTCAGCTATTTTTTCAATAGTTGTTTTCGGTAAATCTAATTTCGGTCGATATGGTGCTTTAAACATACATATCCCCACTTTCTGCTATGTATTCTTACTATTTATACGGATAAAATAATCTAAAGTTTCAAAATGCAATCCAAAGAGGAAATTATCTTTTTTCCTAAAGTAAATGTTATAGTATAGATGAATATATAGATTGGAGCTGTGTTATGAGTCTTAAGGATATAATTGATTTTTTACGCTATCTTGATACAGAATTATACTATTATATAGATCAATTCGGTTACTTTATTTACGTTCTACTTTTTCTCATTGTTTATTGTAAAACAGCGTTTGTTATTTTGACATTTTTACCTGGAGACTCTTCCCTATTTACGAGTGGCACACTTGCTGCTTTAAATCATTTAAATGTATGGCTATTATTCGTGTTATTTTTTGTTGCTACGTCATTAGCGGATAGTCAAAATTATTTAATTGGAAGGTTACTTGAAAAATTACCAAAAATAAAAACTATTTTCATGAAATATTTACCTAACAATGCAGTAGACCGCGCCCATCATTTTCTAGTCACATATGGCAAAATTGCTATTACCTTCTCTCGATTTGTACCTCTAATGCGTACAATGACACCATTTATTTCTGGATATTCTGGTTATTCGTACCGAAAATTTGTGCAGTATAATGTACTAGGAGCATTTATTTGGACATGTGTATGGCTAGGTGGTGGCTATGCCCTCGGTAATATTCCATGGGTTGCTAATAACTTATTATTAACATTGTCTTTGATTACATTAATTGTTTTAGCCCCAACTATTTTCGCTTATATTAGGCAAATGAAAAAAATGAAAACCGCATAACGTTTAAAAAAGGTCCTGCAGTAGAAAGACAATTACAAACAGAAGGGCATTCTGTGTAATTCTTTAAAACTGACGTAGCTGGGAACTTTGCAAAAAAACTGCACATCATTGTTAGTTATGTCTAACATTTGATGTGCAGTTTATTAGTTAAATGCTTTATTTAATTGTCATTCCACCATCAACTGCTAAGTTAACACCTGAAATATGAGCTGCTTCATCTGATGCTAAGAATACAACTGTATCCGCAATATTTTGAGCAGTTCCTAATTCAGGAAGTGCAATACCGTTTAAGAAATGCGCTTTATATTGTGGGTTTTCCATATGTGGCGCACTCATTGGAGTAACGATATAACCTGGATTAATCGCATTTACACGAATGTTCTTTTTACCAAAGTCTACTGCAGCAGCACGTGTAATTGCTGAAACAGCTCCTTTAGATGCTGTATATGCACCAGCACCTGCCATACCTGTTAATGCAGCAGTTGAAGAAATATTCACGATTGAACCACC
>DEQI01000037.1:0-2162 GCA_002360295.1 Planococcaceae bacterium UBA3370 | reverse complement strand
GCATTATTTACTAAAATATTTACAGCTCCAAAAGCTTCAATTGCTTGTGCGAAAACATTTTCCCAATCAGCACGAGCAGCTACGTTATGTGAAACTGCGATTGCCTCTCCGCCTGCTTCTTTAATACGTGCTACAACTGCTTCTACTGCTTCCGTATTTATATCTGTCGCCACTACTTTTGCGCCTTGTTGTGCGAAAGTTAAAGCTGTTGCTTCTCCCATACCACTACCTGCTCCAGTAATAATTGCTACTTTGTTTTGTAATCGAGCCATTATAGACACCTCACCTAAATATTTTGATAGTCTGACTATCACTTTATGTTTTTATCATATATCAAAGTCTATTAATTTGCAACAATTTCCTCTTACTCTATAATGAACTAGAGGACGTGAATAAATGAACATAAGAGGTAAAAATAGAGAAAGAAGACAATTTCAAATAATTCATGCTGCTGAAAAATTATTTACTGAAAAAGGCATTTACGATGTTCAAATGCAAGAAATTGCATTTGCGGCAGATGTCGGCATTGCAACATTATTTCGTTACTTTCCAAAAAAAGAATTAATTATCGTTGCTGTTGCCTGTCAAGTAATGGAACAATTTGAGAAAACATTTGCGAGGATTGCTAAGAAGAATGGTTCTGCCTATGAAAAAATAGAAGAGCTTTTACGCCACTTTTTAACTTTTGATGATAAGGAAAATAACCAACTAATTCGTTTTCGAGAGTGTTTCGAAAGTTACGCTTCTTTTAGAGCAGAGCCTTTAGAAAATATTGAACAATACTACGAGGTTCAACGATCGATGATACGCCATTTAATGACCATTATTCACCAAGGTAAAGTCGATGGTTCAATCAACTCTTCAGTTGATATAAAATCAACACTTTTCACATATATTAATTGCTTTGGGAAATTTACTGCTAAACTTGCCATTCATGAGGATTTTGCAGAAGTTCCAGAAGGTATAACCACTGCAATTCAGCAACAATTAGTTATGGAGCTCTTTCTTCAAACAATTAAACCTTAACATGTGTACTAGGCTACTGAAGTTCAATATTGATCATGACAAAGGAGGTGTAATAAATGTCTAATTTAAAAAGAGAGCCATTATTATTATTGATCTATCAATTTTAAAAACCTTTTAATGAGTAAAATAGCAAGGTCAATAACACAGCTATTAGCGACAACTGCTGATTAACAGACATGATTCATTTTCAGTGACTAACTATATTTTTCTCGTCTATAGTCTAATTAGAAACTTTAGGTGAAAAAACATTTTTCACCACACCTTTTATGCCAGGTATCAAAAATACGATACCAAAAAAGACTGTAAGTAAATTAAAATGTGGTGTTTCATAAAAAGTAAACCACTCTTTGAAAATCGAGGATTCAGTCATTCTTCCAAAAAGTCCCATCAATCTCTCTATAATTAGGTATCCATCCTTTTGGTTCACAAATAATAAAGATTATTTGTGACAATAAAAATACACCAATAGAAGATACCCAAGTTCTTTTCCAAAATGGAATAGGATATTGTTTATTTGCCACGTAATAGCCCCCCTCTCTATTATCGAATACCATTTTATTACAAAAACCAAGAATCTACTATTGATTATTTTTGGGATTGAGATTCTATTTATATGTTACCGCCATTCAGAATAAGTGAAAGGAACAGTCTTCTTCAAAACGTAGCGTGTAAGAGTGTTGTTTTCTATAAAAACAGCGACAAAAACCCATTAAACAGTGTTTGTCGCTGTTTGACATATAGGAAGCTTCCATTATTGAGGTTTATTTATGTATATCCTTGTAGCACAAATGTTTCTGTTAATTTCACAAGTATTACTCTACTTCTAAACTAAAGGAATAAAATGCGTCTCCATTCGATACATTTTCATCTTTATCATCCAACCACCAAACACCGTAAGAATAATAATAAACACCTTTATTGGTCGGGGCAGAAAAACGATCATCTTCAATCATGATTTCATTTTCCTCACCTTCATTAATTTGCAATAGGTGGAATGTATTTGGTTTTGGGTTATAGTCCATAACAAAAGTTATCGTCTCTCCTGGTTTCACTTTAATAGGTTCTTTTCCTTCCAAAAGTTCAACAGGTCCAGCTGTATCAACGCATCCATTTTTCCAACAATAAGTACCTAGCTT
>DEQI01000194.1:3154-22426 GCA_002360295.1 Planococcaceae bacterium UBA3370 | reverse complement strand
ACACCTGGTTCAATAGTGAATACCATGCCAGGTTTCAGTGCCATTTCATTAGTGCCAGTAACAGAAGGGTATTCATGAACAGAAATACCAAGGCCATGGCCAAGACGGTGTGTAAAATACTCTCCGTAGCCAGCATTTGTAATGACATCACGTGAAATCTTATCTAAATCGCATGCGCGCACACCTGGTTTTACAGCGGCAATAGCCTCCTCATTAGCTTTACGCACAGTGTTATAAATATCTTTCTGTGCTTCACTCACTTCTCCGAATGCAACTGTACGTGTAATATCTGAGCAGTAACCTTCATAAATAACGCCTAGGTCAAATAAAATCATATCGCCTCGTTTAATTTTACGGTCTCCAGGTGTACCGTGAGGAGATGCTGATTTTTCACCTGCTAGTACCATTGTATCAAAGCTCATCGCATAGCCTTTTGCTTTGATGGCAGATTCAATCTCATTTAAAATATCCATTTCTGTTTTACCTTCTGCAATCGCATCACAGCCAACTTGGACAGCGTAGTCAGCTAATTTAGCCGCTTCACGCATTTTTTCAAGCTCTGTTTCATCTTTAATGACGCGCATGTCGTTTATTTTGTCATCTAAACGATCAAACATAACATTTGGATAAAAACTTTGTAATGCTTCAAGACGTTCTACAGTTAAATGCGCTTTTTCAATGGCCATTTTTGAAATGCTGACACCACACGCTTGAATTTTATTAACAAGTACTTCCCAGGCATTATCCGTATCGGCATGTCCAATGACATCATAATTCCAACCAGCAGCCTTAGCATCAGGTACTTCCATTTTTGGACAAATTAAAAATGGTGCTTGTTCTTTAAATACAACGACTCCTAATAAACGTTCATGTGGATCACTATTAAAGTTAGAAAAGTAAAAGACATTGTCAGGTGTTGTAATAAATGCAGCATCTGTATTCGTTTGTTGTAAAAAGCTCTGTAATTGTTGAATTTTATTCATTACAATTCCTCCTCATTTTTTGCTCTTTAAGCATATCAAAAAAAAGGGAAAATAACAGTTGTAGCGAATACAGTTAGTGAAAATAAATTTTGTTATGGGGGTTTTTTAATGCAAATTTCGTATCACGGGCATTCCGTTGTCAAAATTGTAACAAATAACAAAACCATATTAATTGATCCTTTTATTCGTGGGAATAATGTAACAGATCTAACGGTGGAGGAGCAAAAGCCAGATGTCATCTTACTAACGCACGGTCATAATGATCATGTAGGAGATACCGTTGAAATCTCTAAAGCAAGCGGAACATTAGTAGTGGCTCCTAATGAACTAGCCAATTATTTAGGCTGGCAGGGTGTGAATGTGCATCCAATGCATATCGGTGGTGCCAAAGAGTTTGATTTTGGTAAAGTGAAGTTTACTCAAGCCTTCCACGGTTCGTCGTATGTGACAGAGCAAAATGAAATCATTTATACGGGGATGCCTGGTGGAATTTTATTTATGGCTGAAGGACTCACAATTTACCATGCGGGTGATACAGCTTTATTTGGAGATATGAAGCTGATAGGAGAGCGTCATCCTATTGATGTAGCCTTTTTACCGATTGGCGACAATTTTACGATGGGTCCGGAAGATGCTGCATATGCAGTTTCCTTGCTAAAACCTAAAATTGTTGTACCCATTCACTACAATACATTCCCACCAATCGAGCAAGATCCGCAAAAGTTTGCTCAGTTAGTAGAAGGGGCAGATGTTCAAATATTAAAGGCAGGGGAGTATGTTCAATTATAAAAAATATCCGTTCGTAGGCAAAGTCAAAAAGACTTTGTCTACAGTTGTTATAAAATGCTAATGCGTTTCTTCGTTTCTTTTAGTGCTAATCCCCAAGGAATCACGATAGCTCCATACTAATCCACGAACGCTTTATTAAAAAGGTCACTTGTGTTTAGCTGAAGAACTATTTTATTCATGAGATATTTCAATTATTTTGCAATTGAAGTCGCGTGCTTATTATTTTTACAATTATTTGATAGAAATGTGTTACACTAATGGCAGGAATGAATGATGAGAAATAGGTGATATTATGTCAACAAAACATGAAAAGATTTTGCAATATATTGAGTCATTACCTGTTGGGGATAAAATTTCTGTTCGGCAAATTGCTAAGGAAATGCAAGTAAGTGAAGGAACGGCCTATCGCGCCATTAAGGAAGCAGAAAACCGTCGCCTTGTCAGCTCAATCGAACGAGTAGGTACAATACGTATTGAAAAGAAAAAGAAGGAAAATATTGAGCGCCTAACCTTTGCAGAAATTGTTAATATCGTAGATGGACAAGTACTTGGGGGAAAAACAGGGTTACATAAAACATTGACGAAATTCGTTATCGGTGCGATGAAGCTAGAAGATATGATGCGTTATACGGATGCGGGCAGTTTATTAATCGTCGGGAATCGTGCAAAAGCTCATGAATATGCTCTTAATACGGGTGCTGCCGTACTTATTACGGGCGGTTTTGATTCAACAGAAGCGAATAAACGGCTTGCGGACGATTTGGATTTGCCAATTATCTCTACAAGCTATGATACGTTTACGGTTGCAACAATGATTAACCGTGCTATTTACGACCAATTGATTAAAAAAGATATTTTATTAATTGAAGATATTTATGTACCAATTGAATCGACAGCTGTTCTTCGCAATGATCAAACGATTGATGATTTCCGTAATCTCAATAAGCAAACAACACATGGTGCATTCCCAGTTGTTACACACCAAAATAAACTTGTAGGTATGATTACAATGAAGGACGTCATTGGTAAGGATGATGAGGAACTAATTGACAAAGTGATGACAAAAAATCCTATTGCTGGATCGATGAAAACGAGTGTTGCATCAGCTGGTCACCGAATGATTTGGGAAGGAATTGACTTATTGCCGGTTGTTAATGATGATAATATTTTGCAAGGGGTTATTAGTCGCCAAGACGTTTTAAAGGCATTACAACTTGCTCAACGTCAGCCTCAGCATGGAGAAACAATTGATGATTTAGTGAAAAATGAAATGAAAGTGCTCGGTGATGAGGATGTCGTCGTAGAATTTACGGTAACACCACAAATGACGAATCAGTTTGGAGCTATTTCCTATGGAGCCTTTACTACATTACTAGCAGAAGTAGGATCATTTGCGTTAAAACGTCGTAAGCGTGGGGATGCCGTAGCAGAAAACATGACCATTTATTTCATTAAACCAGTACAAATGGAAAGTGTTTTAACGGTAGTACCACGTATTTTAGACATGAGCCGAAAGTTTGTGAAAATGGACTTTGAAGTATTTAATGGACAAATTCTTGTCGGTAAAGCAATGATGATGTTCCAGCTATTAGAGAGATAAAGTGAATCTTCAATCAGTGGGCGTTTCCACTGATTGTTAGATGAACCAATCACGTTCAAATCGCCACGTCCTGTGGCTAATCAATAAAAAGCGGGCTGTTCAGAAGTAGACATATTCTGGACAGTCTTTCTTTCTAACAATAGGCATTCCCTAAGAGGTGTTCTTGTCAAACGCTACAAAATCAAAGAGGGACATCTTTCATACTTTCAGACATCCCTCGTACCATTATTTATTTAACTCATATTCTTCTTGGACATATTGTCCTTCATGACGTGCGCGTTTATAATTGGTAAATGCCAAACTAGCGCCTAACAGAACGAATACAACTGCCACGCCGTAACCAATTGTTGTTGGATAAATGATAGTAGCATTTAAACCAAAGGCGATGACAAATATGCCAAGTGCAACGCCAGCTTTTGCCGTATACCATTTTTTACGTATAGGTAGTGTTGAACGAAATTGTTTCGTTTTATAATAGAAATAAAATACGAATGAAAAAACAATGAAAAAGACAAAAATATAATTTAACATAGTGATCCTCCCAAAAGCAAAGCTGTTTTAATTGTACAAATATTTTTCGAAAATTGCGAACGGAATTCACTATAGTTAAGGAGGAAATCCAATGAAACGACAAATCATCGACACAATTGAACAGTTTAATACGATTATTATTCACCGCCATGTGCGACCAGATCCAGATGCATACGGATCGCAAATAGGGTTAAAAGAATTGATCGTTGCCAATTATCCAGAAAAAAAAGTGTATGCTGTTGGTGAGCACGATCCTTCCCTAACATTTTTAGCGCTTCCAGATCAAATAGAAGATCATGTGTATGATGGGGCACTTGTAATTGTGACAGATACAGCGAATACAGAGCGGGTAGATGATAGTCGTTATACAATGGGAGCGGCAATGATCAAAATAGACCACCATCCAAATGATGATGCTTACGGTGATTTATTATGGGTGAATACAGATGCAAGCTCGGTAAGTGAAATGATTTATGAGCTTTATACAGAAGGTCAAGTTTATAAAAATTGGTCACTACCTGTTTCGGCTGCTCGTTTACTCTTTGCCGGTATTGTTGGGGATACAGGACGTTTCCGTTTCCCAAGTGCCAGCCCTAAAACGTTTGAGACAGCAGCACAGCTCATTCAATATAATTTTAACCGGAATGAAATTTTTGATGGTATGTATGAAATGGACCACAAACTATTACAATTACAAGGTTATTTTTATCAATATTTCGAAATGGATGAAAACGGCGCTGCTTCGTTAAAAATAACGAATGAAATACTAAACCGCTATCAGGTGACAGCGTCTGAAACATCTTTACTTGTCGGGTCACTAGGTAATGTAAAAGGGATATGTGCATGGGTTATTTTCATTGAAGAAGGGGATACAATTCGTGTTCGACTTCGTTCAAAGGGGCCAATTATAAACGAGCTAGCAAAAAAATATAATGGTGGCGGTCATCCACTTGCTTCAGGAGCATCCGTAAATACTTGGGAGGAAGCAGCACAAGTAGTGGCTGAATTGAAAGAGATTTGCCGTCAATATGAATGAAGGAGGGGGTCGCGATGTCGGTTTATCCACAAATACGAACGAGTGCCGATTTATTAAAAAGTACTATTCGGATTGAAGCGCTCATCCCTTTTTTACAACAGCAAAAGGCAGAAGCTTGTGCAATCGTCAATTCCAAATTGTATGGGCTTTTGCCTTTTTGGCATGCCATGAAACAAGCAAATATACATCCGGTTGTTGGATTAGCGGTTCGTGTGCAATTTACAGAAGAAGTGCATTTACCAGTCATCCTATACGCTCAAAATAATGAAGGATATGCTCATTTACTGAAAATAAGTAGTAGTATTTCCATTCGAAAAGAGGAAACATTACCTTATCGTTGGCTAGCTGGCTATGCCAAAGGGTGTATTGCTGTTCTTCCATTAATGGATGAGCAGGAAGTTTGGCTGCGAAGTGCTAATGAACCATTCGCTCATCAATTAAAAAATCTGTTTGGTGACCGATTATTTACTGGCATTTCTCGAAATAGAAAAGTAGCAACTGAAGAAGATTTAGCTATTGTCTTAAGTGAAAAAATCAATAGTTCCATACTGGCGATGCATGAAAGTACTTTTCTTCGTGAAGAAGATCATTTTGCTTATGAGGTAGCACGTGCCATTGATACAGGTGTGAAAATAGGGGAAAGTTTAAGCTATAAAACGCAGCATCAATATGTACTCTCAGAGAGTGAATGGCAAGGTAAATATAGTGACCATCCAGAATGGCTCCAATTAACGCGACAAGTGCTACTTAGCTGCCGAGTTGAGCTAAACAATGCGGCTACATATATGCCGAAATATCCAATTGAGGACGGTCAAACAGCTGACCAAGTTTTACGTTCACATGCCATGAATGGTTTACAGAATAGAGTAGGGAAACATATTCCATTAGCCTACAAGGAACGTTTACAATACGAACTAGATGTTATTTGCTCGATGGGGTACGCAGATTATTTTTTAATCGTAGAGGATTTTATGAGATTTGCCAAAGAGTCCAATATTTTAACTGGTCCTGGACGAGGTTCTTCTGCAAGCTCACTCGTTGCGTACGCATTACAAATTACTCAAGTGGATCCATTACAATATGATTTGTTATTCGAACGTTTTTTAAATCCACAGCGTATATCATTACCGGATATAGATATTGACTTTGTTGATACAAAAAGGAATGAAGTAATCAATTATGTTGCCAATAAGTACGGTAAACAATATGTAGCGCAAATTATTACATTTGGTACACTATCTGCAAAAGCTGTTGCGAGAGATGTAGCAAGAATGTTTAATTTTGACACTGAAACTCTGGATGCTATTTCTAAAATGATTCCGAACAAGCAAGGGATTACATTACAGGAAGCCTATGCACAATCTGAAAAATTACGCGTATGGATGAAGGAAGAAGAAGTGCGTGGTCGTTGGTTTGATACAGCACTCAAACTAGAAGGCTTGCCAAGAAATGCTTCTACACATGCTGCTGGTGTTGTATTAAGTCCAATCCCACTCGTTGAAGTAGTCCCAATAGAGGATGGGCATGATGGTATTTATTTAACGCAGTGGCCGATGCAAGAGGTAGAGCAGTCGGGCTTATTAAAAATGGATTTTTTAGGGCTACGCAACTTAACAATTTTAGAACAAATGCGTCGCTCTATTCAATATACTCATCAGATTGACATTGATTTTAATCAAATACCACTGCACGATGAAAAGACATTCTCCTTATTACGAGAGGGCGATACATCAGGGATTTTCCAGCTCGAATCAGACGGGATGCGTCAAGCATTACGAGAAATAAAGCCGACTCATTTTTTAGATATCGTTGCGGTTAATGCCCTTTATCGTCCGGGACCAATGGATTTCATTCCTGTATATGCTAGGCGGAAGCATGGTCATGAGCCAGTGACAATGCCTCATCCAGCGTTAGAACCTATCTTGCGTGAAACGTATGGGGTCATTGTTTATCAGGAGCAAATCATGCGAATTGCTAACGTACTAGCAGGATTTTCTATAGGGGAAGCCGATTTATTACGGCGTGCTGTTAGTAAGAAAAAGCGAGATATCCTTGAGCAGCAGCGGGCTCATTTTATTGCAGGTGCCAAAAAACAGGGCTATGCTGAGCAAATAGCAGACGAAGTATATGCATTAATTGTACGCTTTGCTGATTATGGGTTTCCGAAAAGCCATGCGGTTGCTTATAGCGTCATATCCTATCAAATGGCGTATTTGAAAGCACATTTCCCGGTCAATTTTTATGCAGCATTATTAACAAATGCTACAGGAAATCAAGACAAAATAGCACAAATTTTAATGGAAGCGAAAATGAAAGGAATTGTCATTTTACCTCCATCGATTCATAAAAGTAGTCGTCATTTTAAAGTAGAGAATGGACAAATTCGTTTTAGTCTATCAGCTATTAAAAATGTATCGCAACCTTTTTTGCAAAAGCTACTAGCAGTCCGGGATAAGAGGAAGGAACCGTTTGAAGATATTTTTGATTTAGCTATTTCTCTGAGTGCTGCTGTATTCAATCGGAAAGCAATTGAGCCTCTAATTAAAGCTGGTGCACTGGATGAGCTGGGGAAAGACCGAGGTGTTCTATTAGCAACCATCGAAGCAGCCATAAAGCAAGCGGAAATTGTTAGACCAAATGAGAATGACGATTTATTTTCAACTACAGTATTTGCTTTTGGCAAGCCAAAACATGTTCAAGTGGAACCAATTCCAGAAAAAATAAAGCTGCAGTTTGAAAAAGAAGTGCTTGGTTTTTATTTATCGGAGCATCCGGTAACAAAGCTTAGAAAAAGCGTTCAAACTAGTGGCACGATCCAGCAAATAAAACAAATGAGAGCAAATAGTTATGTTAAATTACTAGGTGTTGTAGAAAATATACGTGTGATTCGAACGAAACAAGGGCAACAAATGGCATTTATTGAGCTGCAAGATGAATATGGTAGCATCTCTATCACGTTATTCCCTCAGCAATATGAAACAGTTGCGCAATTACTGAGCGTGGACCAGTTTGCCTATGTAGAAGGAATAGTAGAGCCACGCTTAGGTAAAATTCAAATAAAAGTAAAACAAATGAAAGTCGAAAAATAAACTCCATCTAAAATAGGAAACTGTCATTAAAGTTTAAAAATAAGCTTTAATGACAGTTTTTTCTTTACTTTTTGAAAATTTTTATGTATAGTAATCGTAGCCAAAAGTGGTCAGACCACTTTTGAGGAGTATGCTCTAAACCGAGGTGCTTATGAACGAAAATAAAAAAATGTTTATTCAAATCGTGAAACAGCTACGTAAGTTAATACTTGAACAGCAAATTGAACCAGGTGATAAATTACCATCAGAACGGATGTTATCGGAGAAGCTCGGCGTTGGACGTTCAACTATACGTGAAGCATTACGCAGTCTAGAGTTACTCGGCATTATTGAAACGAGACACGGTGGAGGTACATTTTTAGCATCTGTACAACAGCACCAATTAATTGAAATATTATCTTCTTTTATTTTGCAAGAAACGAAATCTATTGAAGATGTGCATGCTACGCGCGAAATGCATGAGCGTGAAGCGATTCGGATTATTTGCCGAAATGAATTCCTACGCAAATTACCTGTATGGGATAGTATATTCATTAAAATTGAACTGGAACAAGAACTCATGCGGGAAGATATTTTGCGTGAATGTATAATTGCTTCAGGTAACCGCCTTGCATTAAAAATTTGGCTTCAATTAATTGCTTTTAGTCATGCCCCGTTTAAAGAATTTGTAACGGCTAATGAAAAGCGCCATTTACAGATTTTTATTAAATCAATCCAAATGGGATACATAAAAGAAGCGATTGAGGCATACGAAGAATGGATGAATACCATTTACTAGCAACCACAAGGGGGATTTACTATGGCTATTAGAGATATATTTACAATGAATAGAAAAAAACAAAAAGGTGAAATTAATCAAGGGAATATAGAAAAAGAATTTCCTGAAGGGTTAATGATGAAATGTCCTGAATGCCGTAAAATACATGTTACAAAAGAAGTGGAGCAAAATTTAAAAGTTTGTCCAACATGTGGCCATCATATTAAAATGACAGCTCATGAACGTATTCATATTTTCTTAGATAAAGATAGTTTTACATCCCTAGACGATCATTTACAAACATCGAATCCACTCGGCTTTCCTTCTTATGTTGAAAAGATAGAAGTGGATAAAAAGAAAACAGGCTTAAATGAGGCAGTACTGACTGGTATTGGAGAGTTAAAGGGCGAGAAAGTTGTTGTAGCAGTTATGGATTCTCATTTCCGTATGGGGTCAATGGGCTCTGTCGTTGGAGAAAAAATTACACGTGCAATTGAAAAAGCAACGGAACTACGTGTACCGTTTATTATTTTTACAGCAAGTGGTGGCGCTCGTATGCAGGAAGGTGTCTTATCCCTCATGCAAATGGCCAAAACAAGTGTAGCATTAAATAGACATAGTGAGGCTGGTTTATTATATATTTCGATAATGACACATCCTACAACAGGTGGTGTTTCTGCAAGCTTTGCGTCAATAGGTGACTTAAATATTGCAGAACCACAGGCGCTCATAGGCTTTGCGGGTAGACGCGTTATTGAACAAACAGTACGTGAAAAATTGCCGGAGGATTTCCAAACGGCTGAATTTTTACTTGCACATGGTCAATTAGATGCTATTTTCCATCGACATGAAATGCGTGATAAACTCGCAACTATTGTAAAGTTACACCAAAAGGGGGAAGTAACTCATGTCTAAAACAATGCCTTTCGAACAACCAATTATTAAATTACGTGAAAAGATAGACGAGCTAAAAAATGTTGCTCATGATGCAGAAGTTGATATGAGTGGAGAAATTGAGACATTAGAAGCACGTCTTGAGCAGCTGGAGCAATCTATTTATTCGAATATGGAGCCTTGGGATCGTGTACAAGTAGCACGCCATCCGGAACGTCCCACTACATTAGAATATATAGCATTGATTTTCGATGATTTTATTGAGTTGCACGGAGATCGTACTTACGGTGATGATGAGGCAATAGTAGGTGGGATTGCTTCATTAAACGGTCAGCCTATTACAATTATTGGTCATCAACGTGGCAAAACAACAAAAGAAAACATTCGACGTAATTTTGGTATGCCTCATCCAGAAGGATATCGCAAAGCATTGCGTTTAATGAAGCAAGCTGAAAAATTTGGACGACCGGTTATTTGCTTCATTGATACGAAAGGGGCCTATCCAGGTAAAGCGGCTGAAGAGCGCGGACAAAGCGAGGCAATTGCACGCAACTTGTTTGAAATGGCCGGATTAAAAATACCTGTAATCAGTATTGTGATTGGTGAAGGTGGCAGTGGGGGCGCACTAGCACTTGGTGTTGCCAATAAAATATTAATGCTAGAAAACTCCACATACTCTGTTATCTCACCTGAGGGAGCGGCATCTATATTATGGAAAGATGCAGCGCTCGCTAAACAAGCAGCAGAAGCAATGAAAATTACAGCCCCAGACTTGAAAGAAATGGGTGTTATCGATGAAATCATTTCTGAAATAGCAGGTGGTGCGCATAGAAATATTGAAAAACAAGCTGCAATTATGAAAGAAAGTCTTGAAAATACACTTTCAGTATTAAATAATATGTCTGCAGAGGAACTTGTACTAGATCGTTATGAAAAATTTAAATCCATTGGCAAGTTTGTTGAATAAGTGGTTCTTCACACCAAAATTATTGACTCACGTTGTGTTTGGAATCCAGCAACACCATGAGGAGGCATATTGAATGCTTCCAGGAATAATGAGTCAAAAAAGTTATAATTTTTTCAATACTTGTTCATAATAATTTGTATTGTACTATACCTTATAATGAAAAAAATTAGCGTTTTTACGTTTTTCGAGAGAATCTACGTGAAAACGCATTCTTTAATTTTTTGTAAAAAACATGTATTTAGTTTTCTACAATAGTTACATAGTTTAAAATTTCATGTTAATGTGATATTAATAGTAGTTTGGTTAGGAGGAAAATTAGATGAAAAAAATCGCCGTTTTAACTAGTGGTGGAGATGCCCCTGGTATGAATGCCGCTATTCGTGCAGTGGTACGTAAAGCTAACTATCATGGCATTGATGTGATGGGGATTTTTCATGGATATGAAGGCTTTATAAATGGAAACATGGAAATGCTTGATTTAGGTTCTGTTGGTGGTATTATTCAACGCGGAGGCACAAAACTTTTTTCAGCGAGATGTCCAAAATTTAAAGAAGCTAACTTTCAATTACAAGGAATCGAGAAGATGCGTGAAGCAGGTGTTGAAGGATTAGTTGTCATTGGTGGAGATGGCTCTTATCGTGGTGCGATGGCGCTTACAGAGAAAGGCTTTCCATGTGTAGGTATACCAGCTACAATTGATAATGATGTACCAGGTACTGAGTATACAATTGGTTTTGATACGGCACTTAATACTGTAATCGAATCTATTGATAAAATCCGTGATACTGCAACATCCCATGAAAATACATTTATCGTTGAAGTAATGGGACGAGATGCCGGAGATATAGCGCTATGGGCAGGTTTAGCTGCAGGAGCCGAATCCATCCTCATTCCAGAAGAGCAATATGATATGGATGATATAATTGCACGAATTGAGCATGGTGTTGCTCGTGGCAAGCGACATAGTATTATAATTGTTGCTGAAGGTGTAATGCCTGGTAGTGATTTAGCCAAATTACTAAAAGAAAAAGCAGGTATTGAAACACGCGTTTCTGTTCTAGGACATATTCAGCGAGGTGGTTCACCTACAGCGCGTGACAGAGTACTTGCAGGGCGCTTTGGTGCTAGAGCAGTTGAGGTATTATTAGAAGGTCGTAGTGGTAGAGCAGTTGGAATAAAAAATCACGAAGTTATCGATTATGATTTAAAAGAGGCGTTTGAAAATAAACATCAAGCTGATTTAAGCTTATATACGCTATCAAAAGAATTATCGATTTAATTTAGGGCGAAAATGGAGAGAAATAACAATGAGAAAAACAAAAATCGTATGTACAATTGGTCCAGCAAGTGAATCACCAGAAATGCTAGAAAAATTAATTGAAGCAGGTATGAACGTTGCCCGTTTAAACTTCTCACATGGTAATCATGAAGAGCATGCCATTCGTATAGCTGCTATTCGAGATGCTGCTGAAAAAGTCGGTAAACCAGTAGGGATTCTTTTAGATACAAAAGGACCTGAAATTCGTACCCATACAATGGAAAATGGCGAGCTGCACCTTGTAACAGGACAAGTTATTGATATTTCAATGACAGAAGTTATCGGAAATGCACAATGTTTTTCTGTTACGTATGAGCAGTTAATTAATGATGTAGATCAAAATGATATTATTTTATTAGACGATGGATTAATTCAACTACGTGTACTAGCGAAAGATAAAGATCGCGGTTTAATCCATACAATTGTTGAAAATGCGGGTGTACTGAAAAATAAAAAAGGTGTTAACGTTCCAGGAGTTTCCATTAAACTACCTGGTATTACAGAAAAAGATGCGCAGGATATTTTATTTGGCATCGAGCAAGGTATTGACTTTGTTGCGGCATCATTTGTACGAACTGCCAAAGATGTACTAGAAATTCGAGAATTACTTGAGCAAAACAACGGTAGTCATATTCAAATTATCCCGAAAATCGAAAACCAAGAAGGCGTAGATAATATTGATGAAATTATTCAAGTATCAGACGGTTTAATGGTAGCACGCGGGGATTTAGGAGTAGAAATTCCTGCAGAAGAAGTACCACTAGTGCAGAAACAACTTATTTTAAAATGTAATCAAGTGGGAAAACCAGTTATTACGGCAACACAAATGTTAGATTCTATGCAACGCAACCCTCGTCCAACACGAGCGGAGGCAAGTGACGTAGCTAATGCGATTATTGATGGAACAGATGCGATTATGCTATCAGGTGAAACTGCTGCTGGCGTTTATCCTGTTGAGTCTGTGCAAACGATGAATAAAATCGCAGAGCGTACTGAGCAATCCCTTGATTATCGTGCGATTGTTTCACAAAGAAGTCGAGAAAAAGATGCGAATATGACTGAAGCCATTTCCCAAGCAGTAGCGCACACATCGATTAACTTAGGTGTTAAAGCGGTACTTGCTCCTACTGAGAGTGGGAATACGGCAAAAATGATTGCCAAATATCGTCCAGGTGTACCGATTGTTGCTGTAACGGGATCTTCCAATACTGCTCAAATGCTTACATTAGTTTGGGGTGTAAAACCAGTTGTCTGTCAGCGTGTTACAACAACTGATGAAATTTTAGAGCTTGCAGTAGATGAGTCATTAAAACATGGTTTTGTCGATCATGGCGATGTCGTTGTTATTACAGCAGGGGTGCCTGTTGGTGAAGCGGGGACAACAAATTTAATGAAAGTACATGTAATTGGTGATTTACTAGCATATGGTCAAGGTATAGGGAAAGCTTCTGTAATCGGAAAAGCAATTGTGGCAAATAACGCTGCTGAAGCATTAGCATACGATACGGAAGGAGCAATATTAGTAACTGTTGGGACAGATCGTGAAATGATGCCTGTTATTGAAAACTGTGTCGGTATCATTACTGAAGAAGGTGGCTTAACAAGTCATGCAGCGGTTGTTGGTTTGAGTCTAGGTATTCCAGTCATTGTTGGTGTGAAAGAAGCAACAACACTTATTCGCCATGGACAAGAAATAACGATGGATGCTGAAACGGGTGTCATTTATAAAGGGCACGCGAGCGTTTTATAAAATTAATTGTAGAGTGTAGACAAAGCCATAAAATTTGGCTATGTTTACACTCTTTTTAATGTATAGTATGAAATATTCTCTTTAAACTAAACGATAAAAAATTGAAACTTTTTACTCTCTAAATCGTATTAAATAAGTAAGCAGGAGGTGCTACTATGCAGAAGATTATATTAACGATTGTCATGTTCATGTTTGCAGAAATTGCGACTTTTATATTGGTAGGAAAAGGGATAGGTATATTTGGTACATTATTACTCATCGTAGCAACAAGTGTATTAGGCATCTTCGTTGTGAAAAATAAAGGGTTAAAATCAGTTCAATCGATAAAGAAAAGCATTTCACAAGGTCAACCACCAGGTGTAGCCATGATTGAAGCATTTATGATATTTATCGGTGGAGTGTTACTAATACTTCCTGGTTTTTTAACCGACATAATGGGTCTATTAATGCTCACTTCATTTACACGTAATTTATTCAAGCCAGCCATTTTCTTATGGATTCGTAAAAAATTGAAAAATAGTCAAATGATTATCGTGCAAAGATAGAATTCTCTTTCACCTTTACTGCAATTAATAATAAAAATGGGCTAATTAATATGCCATATAAACCAAATAATAATATTGAGGCAGCGCTGATAAAGAACGAATGGACCGTCCGCAATTGAAAGGTGGAAGCCCATACGAGCGATTCAGTAAGCTGCCTCGTTATTTGTATAAAAATGTATAATACGATGAGAGATAAGGCGAGCCATTTTTGACCGATAATGAAAAAATAGATGGCTGCTGGAATGAGAAATAAACCAATTCCGAAAAATGGTAGCGCATCTGCTAACGAAATAAGTAGTGCCTTACTGATTGGATGATCAAATTGTAAAATCCAAAAACCACTACTTAATAAAATGAAGGTTAATAAAAACAATTGGAGCTCTACAAATAAGAAATATGAGAAAATGCCCATTGCCCGTTTGAAATAATGTTTCCATTCATCGCGGTATTGGGTAGGTACATAGATAAAAAACCAAAGACGGTCTTTTCGAGATTCAAATAATGCGAAATAAAAGGCAACGATAAAGACAAACACCTCAAATAAATAACTAAATAATTGTTGAACGAAATTTAAAATAGACATAATAATCGTATCCATCATGGAAAATGATTTTTCAAGAAGCATAGGGAAAAATACAACATTTGCATAGTTGGAAGAAAAGTCGCCTAAGTGCATTTTTATGTAGGGAATAAAAGTAAGTATACTTTGTATCAAAATGGCACTAACTTGGTACATTAAATAAAAAAATGTAAAAGTTACTAAAAACATACTAATGAAATAAGGAATACGCATTTTTTTATAACAAAAATTAACAATGGGGAATAATAAATACGCACTGAAAATAGCGAGAGATATTGGTAGAATTAGAAATAAAATGGCGAAATAACCAAATAACACTAAATATTTAGTAGTACTTTTGTATGAAAATATTTTAAAATTACTATTTTTCACAACATTCACCTCTTCGATTATGTACTAACTATCTCGTTTAAATCTATTTATGCTCTTCTGGGAGAGTATTTTATATAAAATTCCAATTTTTCTTAAAAGCGATACTTTTCATTCACAAAGCCGTCAAAATTGATTATAATGAATTATGTAAGCGATTTACTTATAGGTTCATTGAGCAGAACAAATAGTGTTTTTCGTTTTGAAAGAAAGCACTTACACAACTAAAACATGAGGGAGCGATTATTTATGACAGCAACACGCGGTTTAGAAGGTATCGTAGCGGCAGAGTCTAAAATCAGTTCAATTATCGATGACACACTTACATATGTGGGTTATAACATTGACGATTTAGCTGAAAATGCGAGCTTTGAAGAAGTAATTTACTTATTATGGCATACTCGTTTACCAAAAGCGGACGAGCTAGCTGAATTAAAAAAACAATTAGCTGAAAACATGGAAGTGCCACAAGCGATTCTTGATCAGTTTAAATCATATCCGTTAAATACAGTGCACCCAATGGCGGCTTTACGTACAGCTGTATCATTATTAGGTGTATTTGATGAAGAAGCAGATGTAATGGAGCCAGAAGCTAACTACCGTAAAGCAATTCGTTTACAAGCAAAAATTGCAACTGTAGTAACTGCTTTCTCTCGAATCCGTAAAGGTTTAGAGCCAGTTGCTCCAAAACCAGAGCTTGGTTATGCTGCAAACTTCCTTTATATGTTAAAAGGTACAGAACCAGCACCTATTGAAATTGAAGCTTTCGACAAAGCATTAGTATTACATGCTGACCATGAGTTAAATGCATCAACATTCACTGCACGTGTATGTGTAGCTACTTTATCTGATGTTTACTCTGGTGTAACTGCTGCAATTGGTGCTCTTAAAGGACCACTTCACGGTGGAGCAAACGAGCAAGTGATGAAAATGTTATCTGAAATTGGATCGATTGATAAAGTAGAATCATATATTCAAGGAAAACTAGATAATAAAGAAAAAATCATGGGCTTCGGTCACCGCGTATACCGTAAAGGTGATCCACGTGCACCACATTTACGTGTAATGAGTCAAAAATTAACTGAGTTAACTGGTAAACCAGAACTTTATGAAATGTCAGTTAAAATTCACGATATGATTGTAGAGCAAAAGAACTTACCTGCAAACGTAGATTTCTTCTCTGCATCTGTCTATGATTCATTAGGAATTGAGCATGATTTATTTACACCAATTTTTGCTGTATCACGTACTTCAGGTTGGGTAGCACATATTCTTGAGCAATATGCTAACAACCGCTTAATTCGTCCTCGTGCAGAATATGTTGGACCTGGAATGCAAAAATACGTACCAATTGCAGAGCGATAATTTTTAGGATATATGTTAAACTTATCTAGGACTGTGCCCATCGCCCAGTTCTAGATGTTCGAATATAGGAGGCAATATTCATGACTAACGGTAAAATTGTAGTAGAAAATGGTGTACTTAACGTACCGAACAACCCAGTAATCCCATTCATCGAGGGTGACGGTATCGGTCCAGATATTTGGGCAGCAGCATCACGCGTGATCGACGCAGCTGTAGAAAAAGCTTATAACGGCGAAAAGAAAATCGAATGGTTAGAAGTTTTAGCAGGTGAAAAAGCATTCAACCAAACTGGTGAATGGTTACCAAAAGAAACTTTAGATAAAATTAATGAATATTTAATCGCAATTAAAGGTCCATTAACAACTCCTATCGGTGGTGGTATCCGTTCCCTAAACGTAGCATTACGTCAAGAACTTGATCTTTATGTGTGCTTACGTCCAGTACGCCACTTTGATGGTGTTCCTTCTCCAGTTAAACGCCCAGAAGACGTTGACATGGTGATCTTCCGCGAAAACACAGAAGATATTTATGCAGGTATTGAATACAAAGCTGGTTCAGATGAGCAAAAGAAATTATTAAACTTCTTACAAACTGAATTAGGCGTTAATAAAATTCGTTTCCCAGAAACTTCTGGTTTAGGTATCAAACCAGTTTCTCAAGAAGGTACTGAGCGTTTAGTACGTGCTGCAATCGAGTACGCTATTAAACACAACAAACCATCTGTTACTTTAGTACACAAAGGTAACATCATGAAGTTCACTGAAGGTGGCTTCAAACAATGGGGTTATGATTTAGCTGAAAAAGAATTCAGCGATAAAGTATTCACTTGGAACCAATATGATGCAATCAAAGCTGACCAAGGTGAAGCTGCTGCAAACGAAGCGCAAGCTAAAGCTGTTGCTGAAGGCAAAATCATCGTAAAAGATTCTATCGCTGATATCTTCTTACAACAAATCTTAACTCGTCCAACTGAGTTCGATGTAGTAGCAACGATGAACTTAAACGGTGACTACATTTCAGATGCATTAGCTGCACAAGTTGGTGGTATCGGTATCGCTCCTGGCGCAAACATTAACTATGTAACTGGTCACGCGATCTTCGAAGCTACTCACGGTACAGCACCAAAATACGCTGGTCAAGACAAAGTAAACCCATCTTCAGTGTTACTTTCAGGCGTATTAATGCTTGAACACCTTGGATGGCAAGAAGCTGCTGATATGATCACTAAATCTGTAGAGGCTACAATCTCTTCTAAAGTTGTTACTTACGACTTCGCACGTTTAATGGACGGCGCTAAAGAAGTGAAATGTTCAGAGTTCGCTAACGAATTAATCAAAAATCTTTAATTTGTGACAAGCGCATGTATAATCATGTGAAAAAACACACAAATTGATTACGTAATGTAATATTAATTATGTGGAAAAATTATTTCACACATAAATGATGTCCTTTCACAGTATCACAATGATTTTGTTAAAGGGAGGGAAGAGACTTGTCTCCTCCCTCTTTTTTTTATAAGTTAAGAAAGTATCAATTTTGGAGTTGGAGCATGATCTAGCTCCAACGCCCAGTCCCTCGGGGTATTTCTGTCCCTCAAGTGAAAGCGGGAAAGAAGCTTTCCTTTCATTTGAGAGTCATCCAGTGCTTGGCGGGGCAAAACGGGCACTTACGGCTTTTCTTATAACAACAAATCTAAATACAAAGGAGCGTATTCGAATGACTTTGAAACGTAAAAAAATCTCTGTAATTGGCAGTGGCTTTACAGGTGCTACTGCAGCATTTCTAGCTGCACAAAAAGAACTTGGTGATGTAGTATTAGTCGACATTCCAGCAGCAGAAAACCCAACAAAAGGGAAGGCTTTAGATATGTGGGAAGCTGCTCCTGTTCAAGGTTTTGATTCTTACGTTAAAGGTACTTCTGATTATGCAGATACTGCTGATTCAGATTTAGTCATTATTACTGCAGGCGTTGCTCGTAAACCTGGTATGAGCCGTGATGATTTAGTTCAAATTAATCAAAAAGTAATGGTTTCGGTATCAACAGAAATTGCTAAATATTCTCCAAATGCGATTGTATTAGTCTTAACAAACCCAGTTGATGCCATGACTTATACAGTTTATAAAACAACTGGATTCCCTAAAAACCGTGTAATTGGTCAATCAGGTGTGCTTGATACTGCTCGATTCCGTGCATTTATCGCGGAAGAATTAAATATTTCTGTTAAAGATATTACAGGTTTTGTGTTAGGTGGTCATGGCGATACAATGGTTCCACTTACTCGTTATTCTTTTGCTGGCGGAATTCCGTTAGAAACATTAATTCCAGCTGAACGATTAGAAGAAATCGTCAATCGAACGCGTAATGGTGGTGCAGAAATTGTCAATTTACTAGGGAACGGTTCAGCCTATTATGCTCCCTCTGCAGCATTAATTGAAATGGCAGAAGCCATTTTAAAAGATCAAAAAAGAATTTTACCGGCAGTCGCTTATCTAGAAGGCGAATATGGCTACGATGATTTATATTTAGGTGTACCAACATTACTTGGTGCTGCTGGAATTGAAAAAATATTTGAGCTTGAATTAACAGAAAAAGAAAAGGCTGCTTTAGATGTTTCTGCGGAAGCAGTTCGAAATGTCATGAATGTGTTGGAATAATAGTGTAAGGGGCGAGGAATAATCCTCGCTTTTTTTGTGTTAAG
>DEQI01000194.1:0-3052 GCA_002360295.1 Planococcaceae bacterium UBA3370 | reverse complement strand
TTGGTATGCGGCTGTTTGAGCAAAGTGCTTCCGCTTTTCTTCTTACCATTATTATTATGAAAGTTTTTGACTATCTATTTATACTTAATTGTACTTTTCTGAAAAAATTGTTACTATGAATGTAATCTCATATAAAAGGGAGTTGCGCGAGTGTTGCTACGAAATACTGGGAAGCGCGGTAAAAGTATTACCGAACTAACTGTTGGTGAAAAACTGCATGTGACAGAAAAAGTGGAAGATAAAGATTTATTATTATATTTAGGGTTAACAAATGATAATAATCCTTTATTTATACAGCATGATTATGCAGCTAATACACCATTTGAACAACCTATTGTTCCACAAATCATGTTGAATGGTATTATTACTTCGACGGTATCAAAACATATGCCTGGTCCAGGGTCGTACATTTTAGAGCAAACAATAAAATATTTACAACCAGTATACCATTATGAAACAATAGATTTTGTTTTACAAATTAATGAGGTAGATGTACAAAATAATGTAGTAGAAATAATTGTTACTGCAAAAAATGCTCGAAATAATATAATTATTGAGGGCATATTGAAAGTGTCTCCTCCACAATCGTAGGTAGGTTTGAGATGGGGGTTTCAAATCGATAATGGAGGCAAATAGTTATGGTGAAAACGATATTAGTAGTAGAAGATGAAATGTCAATCGCGACATTACTTCAATATAATTTAGAGCAAGCGGGTTACCACGTGTTGCTTGCGCATGATGGTAAAGTAGGACTAGATTTAGCAATTGAAACGGCACCAGATTTAATTTTGCTAGATTTAATGTTACCGACACTTGATGGAATGGAAGTGTGTAAAGAGTTACGCAGTTTAAAGAAAAACATTCCGATTATTATGCTAACAGCAAGAGACGATGAGTTTGATAAAGTGCTAGGACTTGAGCTTGGGGCAGATGATTATATGACAAAGCCTTTTAGTCCGCGTGAAGTAATTGCTCGTGTGAAAGCTGTATTACGTCGATTCGTAACACCTGTGATAGAAGAAAAGAAAACAGGTGAAATTTCATTTGAATATGGTGCTTTAAAAGTATATCCTGACCGCTTTGAAGCGTTTCTTGAAGAAGTTGCCCTTGAGTTTACACCTAAAGAGTTTGAACTGCTGGTCTATTTACTCGAAAATAAAAATCGTGTATTAACACGTGATCAGCTTTTAAGTGCTGTGTGGAATTATGATTTTGCCGGTGATACACGTATTGTTGATGTGCACATTAGTCATTTACGTGAGAAAATAGAGGAAAATAGTCGCAAACCTTTATTTATAAAAACAATTCGTGGACTCGGATATAAATTTGAGGAGCCGAAAAAATGAATAAATCGATGAGTGGTCGTATATTTTTATCTTTTATATTACTCGTTACTGCTATGTTTGCTGTCCTAGGGCTAGTTATAGGTCAGCTTTTTCCTTTTTATGTAGAGGATTATATTCAGACTCATACCGATATTTCAAAGCAAAAAATGGAGCAATTTATTCAGCAAGAACATATTGTTATGACGAATGAGCAGCAAACGCAATTATTGAAAATAAACGAAATCAACGGTCAACATAAACAGTTATATGATATTAATCTAAGATTAGAAGCGGTACTTATCTTTTTATTTGCTGTTGCCATTGTAGTTTTAGGGCTACTGACCTATAAAATGTTGCATAATTTTGTAGAGCCACTTAATAATATAACAAAGACAGCACGTGAGCTAGAGGTTGGTAATTACCGGGCGCGAGCTTTTGCTAATGGACCGAAAACGATTGTAGATTTGCGTAATTCTATCAATATTTTAGCGCGCAATTTGCAAGATATTACAAAGATACGTGAAATTGAAGATGAACGTTTGAAAACATTAATAGAAAACATGGGTAGCGCCCTTATGATGATTGATCGTGAAGGGCATGTTTCGATTGTGAATAAACAATTTTTAAAAAGATTCGGTTTGGAATATGAGCAAGTGAAAGATAAAAATTTTCTATCTCTAGGATTACCAAAAGAGCTTGAGGAATTTATTGATCATGTGTTTTTAACAGAGTTACCGTATCGCAAACAGATCGTAATGGAAGTGCAGCAAGAGTTAATTTATAAATTTGTTTACGGAGCGCCTGTTGCAGGGGATCATGGTCGCTGGCTCGGTGTTGTACTCGTCATGCATGATGTAACAGAGCTTGTAAGACTAGAACAAATTAGAAAAGATTTTGTCGCTAATGTTTCGCATGAATTAAGAACACCGATTACATCTATTAAAGGCTTTTCGGAAACATTGCTTGACGGAGCCTATAAGGATGAAAAAATGCTTCTATCCTTTTTAGATATTATGTATCAAGAAAGCAATCGTCTTCAAATGCTTATTCAAGATTTATTAGAGCTGTCGAAAATTGAACAGCATGGTTTTTCGGTTGATATTATGCCAACAAGTTTGAAAGATGTTCTTATTCGAGCTGTAGATGTAACGAGTCCAAAGCTAGATGAAAAAGAAATGCAATTTTCCGTTAGTATTGATCACGACGTGAAAGTACTTGCTGATGCCAATCGCTTAATCCAAATTTTTACGAATCTTATTTCGAATGCGATTATGTATTCACCTGAAGGAACCACTGTAACAATACGAATAAAAGAGACAGATGAATACGGTATTGTTGAAGTGGAAGATCAAGGAATTGGAATCGAGAAAAGTGAAATCGCACGCGTCTTTGAGCGTTTTTACCGAGTCGACCGTGCACGCAGTCGAAATTCAGGTGGAACAGGTCTCGGTTTAGCAATCGTAAAACATTTAGTTGAAGCACATAATGGTAAAATACAAGTAACAAGTGAAGTAGGCAAAGGTACATGTATTAAAATTTTATTGCCAATTGATAAATCATCTTAACAAAAAGTTTACATTGTTGTCATATGAAATTAATGCTTGTCCATTATAGTAATGACTAGAAACCCCCAATTTCAACTTTATATATGTAAAGGCGTCTTAAAAGCTATGCTAGGTAAGACGCCTTTTGCTATTTGACGATGATGTTTGTGAAGATAGATGTAC
>DEQI01000294.1:22928-23733 GCA_002360295.1 Planococcaceae bacterium UBA3370 | reverse complement strand
TTCACCATCGATAATCCGAATGCCATTGCATCTTGCGGCTGTGGCACAAGCTTTAAAGCGGCTGGACGACCAGCAGAGCCGCAATCTTGTGAGTAATAAGAAATACGATTGTTGATGTGTACACAATCCTTAAAATGTGTAAACACAACCCTAAGCCTTTTTGATTTGTATGTTGCGAAAACATAACGAATCAAAAAGGCTTTTTGTATGAATCATGATTTGTGTTTATTAGTTAAAGAATATTGAACAGAGTAGATACCTAATACAGCCAAGAAAACATACAAGACTTCTTATATAAGATTATTCCTCACATCATATTTGGAATCAATACTTTTATAAAGAGAAAGTAACCTAGAGAGCCAATGAGTATGCCGATAAGGATTAATACAAATGGTAATTTCTTCTATTCATTTTTCGCCTCATTTTCACCTTACTCAGGAGTTTAGGAAAAATTGACGAAGTATAACAAAGGACTTGTGTGCCCTAAATCAATGTGTTGTGAGCTATTGTTCCCTATGTTGAAACTAATTCATAAAATTATTTTTTCTCCAAGGTTATCTAAATCTCTTTTTACGTTAAAAATAATCAGTATTCTATGAGACCTTTCAGTAACTCGACCAAAATCTACAACTTGTTGTATTTCAACGATGTCATTTGTATATATTTTTTGTGAATCTCTAACTTCGGTAATGGTATCACCTATGTTAATAGCATCCCAATTCCTTATGTTAAGTTCAACTACTCCTTGATAAGAAGTTTTAATATTCAAATCATCTTCTCCTTTTTACATACTGAAAATTATATT
>DEQI01000294.1:21541-22893 GCA_002360295.1 Planococcaceae bacterium UBA3370 | reverse complement strand
CACAATAAAGTTGGTTATAGGATAAAAATGGTAAAAGTAAATCTATTTTAGGGGGCGTTTCATCATCGATATTCGAATGCGATTGTATCTTATGGTTGTGGCGCATCAATGGATTAAAGGTTATATAAGGCTGTGAATAGAAGATAAGCGTTTTTTAATTATAAAAGAAGCCAAGATTATGGGTTATTAATAATCTTAGCTGAACATTTAGTGAAGTTGTGATAATACATGTTTATAAATTTCCTCAGATGATTTATTAAGTGCAAGGGAGAACTCTGAAAATATAAGTTCCTGTAATGATTGAAGTAATTTTTCCTCTTGATGTGGAAATTTTTTTTCGAGAGCTTCATAATCAATTCTTTTACGCAACAAGGTGTTTAGAAGTAGGGCTTGCTTTTGTCTATCTCCTGTTTTGATAATTTCTGTGTGAAGTTTCATCCGATGTGTGCTTTGTTCAATCCATTCATAGCCAGGAGTTGTAAAGGAGTGTAATATTTCGAGTGCATCTTCTTTTTTAATAATATCTCTTAGATTTTTTTTAGCATTGTCAATAGGGGTGCGAATGGTTAAGTTTAAATCGTTTAGTGGCTGCAAAACGTAGTAAGATCTTTTTGTATCGCTAAAGGTTTGTTCACTTATATCTTTAATAGAACAAAGGCCGTGAGTTGAATAAATGACTATATCGCCAATATTGTACATGCAATTTCCCTCCATTAAACAATATTGTCAACTTAGTTGACTAAAATAAGTATAAGCAATTAATTGTTTTTTGTCAACTTTGTTGACGAAGGGTTACTTTTTTTGTATAGTAGTACCAAAAAAATACGGAGTGTAGGTGAATTAGCTTATGGACGAATTGCACAATCGAGATGTAATTGATTTACTGAGGGAACGTTACGAAATACTTCGACGACTTGCTGAAGAAAAATGGAGCAAAAATAATAATATATATATTTCTAATTCTGAATGGATTATTTTAGATAAAATTTACAAAAAAGACCCGACTATTTCAAATGTAGCAAAAGGAGTTGGGTTTTCTCGACAAGCCACTCATAAATTTATAAAAAGTTTAGAAGCTAAAGGATTAGTTGAGGTTAGCAGTGTCCAAAATAGTAAAAAGCATAAAGCGATCCGCATGACAGAATTCGGTGAAGCTTGCTATGAAAAAAATGCACTTTATAAGGCAGAAATTGAACAACTACTGGTTAATACACTTGGTGCAGTACATGTCACAAATTTAAAAAATATATTAAATCTTCATTGGGATATGGAACAACATTTAAAGGGGGAGGAATTCTGAAGGCAATATACCAATTATAAAAGGGCTTGAGCGTAATTTTACGCACAAGTCT
>DEQI01000294.1:19137-21482 GCA_002360295.1 Planococcaceae bacterium UBA3370 | reverse complement strand
ATACACTATTAATATGATTCCATTCCATAACTAATTCTTCTACTACTTTTCCACCTATATTGATTTCCACGCTTTTCAAAAGTTTTGCGCCAAAATGCTCATAGAAATATTTGGTATTATTTTCAGCTAACACTTCTACATAAATTTTTTTATAGTCTTTTTGATTAAAATAGATGAATATTTCTTTCAAAAGCAATTTTCCTATTCCTTGACCTTGGTATTCCTCTAAAAGATACAAAGTGTCTAAATAATTGGTATGTAAAGCTGGGTTTGTTTCCCTTTTACTGGCAGAAGCAAATCCAATGATTTCACCATTTTCGTTTTCGGCTACAAGAATATATTTGGCTGTGTCTAAAATATGTTGCTCCCATAAATGAGCTCTTTGCTCGTAGGATAACTTATTTAAATATTCATCAGGAACAATACTTTTATAGGTTGTTCGCCAACTATCAACATGTACTTTTCCAATGCCTTCTGCATCTTTAATTGTTGCTTCTCTAACTTTCATTTTTATCACTCCATATGAAAATATGTGATTTTAATTGCTTCACAACCTCTTTTGATACATAATTTTACATTATAAACTAAATAAGGGGTAGTTGTATCGAGTTTAGTTCAACAAAAATGAACGGAAAGCGAAAGGTAAGGGAGATGACTATGATGCGCATTAGAAATTCAGCAAAAGCAGTGATAATGAAGGACGGGATGTTATTAGCCTTAAAAATGCATGAAAAGAATGGTATTTATTATATTTTACCTGGTGGAGGTCAGGAACATGGGGAAAATCTTTATCAAGCTTTAGAAAGGGAGTGCCAAGAAGAGTTAGGTGCGGATGTTGAAATTGGTGAATTATTATTTGTACGAGAATATATAGGGAAAAATCACGAATTAGCAGCCTACCATTCCCAAGCACATCAAACTGAATTTATGTTTTTATGTAGTGTGAAGCAAGATACATTTAATGGGGATAGTCCGGATAAAGGGCAAATAGGTACAGAATGGTTACCGATTAACGATTTATTAAAATATAATTTATTTCCTAGAGCATTAAGACCTCATTTAATTTCTTATTTTGAGAATGGAACAGCGCCCACTTATGTAGGGGATATTAATTAACATTAGTCATTCTTAGATGGATTGTCTGATGAACGATACGAAGGCTTTCATACACAGAAAGTGAATGTGTGTAGCCTTCGTTTTTTTAAAGAAATCACGCTGGCTGTACATTTATTCTTTACTGTTAGCAAGAATTTGTTTCAATGTCGTGTTTATATTTTGTAACACGATGATTATAAAACCAAGCATAACAAAAGTAACGATTTCTCCTGTGAAAATAGAGACTGTCCCTAATGTCAAAGCATATAGAAAATAATACAAGTTTTTCATGTAGACAACTCCTTAATTCTTGTGATTATTTAAATTTCTACACATAGTGATGTAGAAGCTGAGATAAAAAGAAAGTAAAAAGACTTGCGGACTTTAATGCTCACAAGCGATAACAACTATTTTAGAAGTGACGATGAAAATCACATACATTCGTTTGATTTATTCCTTAATGTAATCTAAGACTTCTTGCATGTAATTTTCTAATGGCTGATTAGAATTTACTTGTAAACATTTGTAGGCTACTGGTTTTTTACTATTGCGAATCGTGTAATAAAAATCTTCATACCTTGGTATATCTTTAATTTGGCTAATCATTCTTTCGCGATTAGTGAGTCTACATTTAATTTCCTCCATATCATCAACGTAGCATTCGACATATTTATACTTTGCATTAAATTTTTTTGACAAGGCTATTCCTTTGTCTACCATTTCCTCATATAGACAAGGGCTATCGAAAATGACCGAGTGTCCTAGAGATAAGTAAAATTCTATTAAAGACCAATCAATATTGTATGAGATCTTTCCTGCAACCTTTAAATCAAATGGAATTTCTTCGATTGAGTGTAATAAGGCAGATTTGACAATATCGTGGTCTACAACTATTGCACCTGTTTTTTTCGCAATAACTCGAGCGAGTGTGGATTTACCGGAACCAGGAAAGCCCGACATTTGTATAAAAAACATGTTTTTTACTCCCCCTATTAGAAGAACTTAGTTTTAAGACTATGTGCTTGTTGGACATAGCTTTTTAAAAAGTCCGGACAGTTAGGATATGAAAGCACATCATCTGTAGACAGCCAAAATATTGCTTCTACTTCATCTTTTGATTTAGCAAAGGCATCACCAGATTCGTATTTGCAAAGAAAAACGATATCTACTACATTTTCTCCTTTATCTGTTATAAAGGAAGTACTGCAAACATATTTCATTGTATGACTTACATTTACTCCAACTTCTTC
>DEQI01000294.1:7043-19026 GCA_002360295.1 Planococcaceae bacterium UBA3370 | reverse complement strand
TTTTACTACGTTTGACCATAAGCCATTTGTCATCTTTAAAAATAGCTCCTTCTACGTTTACGATAAACATAAATAGCCTCCTGATTTCTTTAAAATGAATTCGCTACTTTTAATGTAACATAGCCAAAATAGAATTGAACATACTTACTTTAAAGGATAAAATTAACTATACATCATCCCGATACTAGCATTTTTGAATGAAAGATAATTGTGGAAAAAACGATTGTTAGGAGACAGACATGTTTGTAATTAGAAAATTAGAAGAAACAGAACAAAGCTTTTTATTAAAAATGCTGTATGAATCCCTCTACTTAGAAGAAGAAAATAAACCAGCAATGGAGCAATTACTAAATACAGATAGTTTGAAAAAATACTATAAAGATTGGGGGAGAAAAGGGGATAAAGCTTTAATAGCTGTTGATCATCAGGGGATATTCTATGGGGCTGTATGGTGTCGATTATTCAGCAAAGAAAATCCTGGATATGGATTTGTTAATGAACACACGCCAGAGCTAGGAATAGCTATTGAAAAAGAATATAGAGGAAAAGGTCTAGGAACAAAGTTAATGGATGCAATGATTGAGGAAGTAAAAAATAGTGGTTTTGAGGCACTATCATTAAGCGTAGATGCGAGAAATGGGAACGCGATTCGTCTTTATGACAAAATAGGATTTTTACAAGTGGATAGAGATGAAACGTCATTAATAATGCTTTATAAATAGTAGAATTTATCCATGTTTGAGCAGAACAGGAATAATATGAAGAAAACATGCGTATTATTTCGCATGTTTTTTTAAGTCATGTCAATATCGATTTATCCCGATAAAATAACTGATAAAAGACGATATCATTTTGAATAAAGATATAGGATGGCTTATTATAAAGATAGCAATACGCAGGGGGGTTATGAAGTGGATGTTTTAAATGTTTTAGATAAGCTTGATCAACTAGAAGTATTATTTGAGCCGATTTATAGTGCAGATGAGCATTGTATTACTGCGTATGAAGTAAGTGGAACTATTGTGAATGAGCAGTTGGATTTTAACAACCTATCGTACAACGAGGAAGTGCCAGAAGAAATTCGCTATGAGATTGAACAATTAATTATTCAACGTTCATTGCAAAAAGCAGTTCCACAAGTAGGGGATGTTGATATTTATTTACCTTGTAATCCTAATTTACTCATGTTAGATTTTGGAGAAAATTATTTAGGAACACTAAAAGGAATGCTGCAAGAAAAGCTGTTGTCGCATGTTACACTTGTGATTGCTGAGCATAATTTTACTGGTAATATACAACAGCTTCATCATGTCATTAAATATATGAAAACATACGGTATTAAAATAGCTTTAGATGACATCGGTCCACATAGTAATTTAGATCATATTTTACTACTGGAGCCAACTGTTTTAAAAATTAATGTAGAGCAGTTAAATTACAATCAATGGGGTCCACAAAATCATGTATTTACGACGTTACGTACTCTCGCTCTAAAAATAGGAGCATCTTTAATGGTTAGTGATGTAAATACGGTATATCAGTTACAACATGGTTGGAAAAGTGGAGCGCGGTATTATAAAGGACCTTATTTGGAAAGACCTATGAATGATTTTATTCCACATGATACATTAAAATTACGTTTTCAAGAAGAATGTAAGCAGTTCATTGCAACAGAAAAGAAATTGTTGCAACAGAAATATGATGCTATGAAAACGCTAGAAAAGAAAATAACGGCAGCAGTAGAGCAAATTGATCCGACGAGTAAAGAAAAAGACACCTTGTTAGCACTTGCTGAGAAGCTTAAACCGTATATTTTCCGTTTATATATTTGTGATGGGGAAGGATTTCAAACGACACCTAACATCATGCTGAAGGATGGTCAGTGGGAAGTTCAGCAAGAAGCTATCGGAAAAAACTGGAGTTGGCGACCTTACTTTTTATTTAGCTTAATAAAAATGAGGCAAGATCAGCAAGGTGAATTTTCAGCTACTTACAGCGATATTGAAACAGAAGAATTAACGAGGACATACTCGATGGCATTACCACAAAATGAATTTTTGTTTGTAGATATAAAGTATGAGTACTTATATGAACATAACATTGTGAATTGATAAAAATTTGCGAATCATCAAGTTTTTTGGTGATTCTGCACGTTTTTTTACATTTTTTTTCGCATATAAATATTATTTTGTGCACAATATATCTTAAATTATCATGACTCTAACTCGTTTATCGCCTTTTATTTTTCTGAATTAAAAGTCTTACTTATAAGGTATTGAAATTGCTGTGTAAAAGGGCTAATATAGTCTTAAGGTATATATTTGTCGAAATTATGTCGAGCTAGCGTAAACGCAAAATGAAGTATGTATTGAAATTCTTTCTTATTTTCCTTGCGCTAGTACAATAAAATTAAAGGGGTTTTGATTTAAGTGAAAAGACCAACTATATTAGTATTAGGCGCAGGATATGGTGGATTAACAACTGTTGTTAATCTTCAAAAAATGATTAGTGGTGAACAGGCAGAAATCGTCTTAGTAAATAAAAATGATTATCACTATGAATCTACTTGGTTACATGAAGTTGGTGCTGGTACAATTTCCCCAGATAAAGCACGTTATCCAATTTCTAGCGTAATTAAAAGTAACGTAAAATTTGTACAAGCAACTGTAGAAAATATTGATGTAAATGAGCGTAAAGTAGCTACGTCTGCTGGAGAAATGAATTATGATTATTTAGTAATAGGTCTTGGATTCGAAGGAGAAACTTTCGGTATTCCTGGCTTAGATAAATACGCCCTTTCTTTAGCAAACTTAAATGCTGCACGTCAAATTCGTGAACATATTGAATATCAATTTGCTTCTTGGTCATTAGATGAAGAAAAAGATGATAGTAAACTAACAATCGTTGTTGGTGGTGCTGGATTTACAGGTATCGAGTTATTAGGTGAACTTGGAAATCGTGTTCCTGAACTTTGTAAGGAATTCGATATTCCACAAGAAAAAGTACGCGTTCTATGTGTAGAAGCAGCACCTATGGTATTACCAGGCTTCGATCCAAATCTGGTAGAATATGCAAAAGCTCAATTATCTAAAAAAGGTATTGAATTCTCTATCGGTACACCTGTTGTTGAAGCAACTGAAGAAGGTGTTAAAATTAAAAAAGGCGAAGATGAATTCGAGTTCATTAAAGCTGGCACTGTCATTTGGGCTGCTGGTGTACGTGGTAATAAACTAGTAGAAACTTCAGGTATCGAATCTAACCGTGCTCGTATCGCAGTTCGTAAAGATATGCGCGCTCCTGGATTTGATGATGTTTTCGTAGTAGGTGACTGTGCATTCCTTCTTAATGAAGAAGCTGGCCGTCCTTACCCACCAACTGCACAAATCGCTATGCAACAAGCGGTTAATATCGCTAAAAATATTAAACACTTAATAAATGGTGAAGAAACAGAAACTTTTGTTTATGATGACAAAGGTGCTGTATGTTCATTAGGCCATGATGATGCTATCGGTGATGCGCTTGGTCGCAAATACTCTGGTAAAACGGCATCTGCATTGAAAAAAATTGTTGATAACCGCGCTTTATTCTTAGTAGGCGGCGTTGGTTTAACGGTGAAAAAAGGTAAATTTAAATTACTTTAATAAAATCCAAAGAGATGTCCAGAAAATTTCTGGGCATCTTCTTTTTTTTGCCCTAGTCTCCATTTTTCTTTCTCTTTATATAGTTATATAATGGAAGAAGTATTAGTGGGGAGGATTATTATGGCACAAGATCGTGGCAAAGTGTGGTTAGGAGTAGCTACAATAGTTGAAAATGATATAGGACAGTGGCTCGTTGTACAAAAAGCGTATAGCGGATTAAAAGGACGATGGTCTCTGCCAGCAGGTTTTGTTCAACAAGGTGAAACAGTTGATATGGCAGCTATTCGAGAAGTAAAAGAAGAAACAGGTATAGATTGTTCACTTGTCGGGCTAGTGGGTTTTCGAACAGGCGTTATTCGAGAAGATATAAGTGATAATATGGCGATTTTTTATTGTAAAGCCAAAGAGCAACCACTAACTATTCAGCAAGGAGAAATTGTAGATGCTAGATGGATGTCTCCTGAAGAGTTAAAAGAGGATGAAAAATCCTCTGTGATGCTCGTTGAAATGGCGACACGACATATTGAGAGGTTTCCCCTTAAATTAATCGCAGGCGTTGATCCAGGTGATATATTTGGCTATACAAAATATCATTTATTTTTTAATAGTGAGGAAGATATTGATTAACATATTTAATTTTAGTTCATCACTAAAAGTCAGGGTTATTGCCTTTATGCCAATATCGCGTTGGCCTAGAGGAGACTAAACTTTGGTGAAGAAATCAACCCCCAAGTTTATGGCGAAGAGTCTAATTTTTTAAAAAAAGCAATGTCAAAATAAGTTCGAATTGGGAGGTAACTTTTCTTTTAGTATGCTGTATAACATTGAAAGACCTTCCTTTTTCATGTAAACTAATTAAAGGAAAACGGAGGGTTTACATAGGATGAATGATGTATCGGTAGTTCAGTTAATTATATCAGTTGTACTATTTTTTGTTATGTTTTTCGGAATTGGGTTTTTATTAAATATGTTACTTCGTATGACATGGCTAATGGCCATTATCTATCCGATTGTTGTCGTATTTATAGTAGATAAAGTAAGCTTCCTAGATTATATATTTAAACCTGGTACAGCTTTCCCTGCATTAATAGACAATCTACAAGCATTAAAAATTGTAGATATCATTATTTTATCGGGTGGCTTTGTAGGAGCAATTGTTGCAGGTATTGTCATGATTTTATTAAGAAAAAATGGCTATCGCATGTTTTAGTTAACACACATGATGTTCTGTTGGAATATCTTGATGTCATCACCAAGGAGGGGTGTCAGGAAAGTTTATGCTTTCTTGACGCCCCTTCAGTCTATTTATAATAAGAACTGATAAGTAACAATACTAAGTATAATTCCTGTTAAAGCACCAATGAATACTTCGCTTTTTTTATGACCTAGTAATGTTTTTAAATCTTCTATTTTTTGTTCCTCATTTAAATTGGGCCAACGTTTCATTTCACGAAAGAAATTGTGTAAGTCATGTCGTATTTCATTTAGAATGGCCGCATGCTGTCCTGCCTCATATCTTACATGACTCGCATCGTACATAACAATTCCAGCAAGCATAGCCGCAACTGCAAAAATAGGTGAATCAAAGCCTGTTTCGAAGCCAACAGAGGTAGCAACACTTGTTACCGCAGCAGAATGAGAGCTCGGCATACCGCCAGTAGAAGTGAGAAGACCCCAATTAATTGTTTTTGTCGCAAGGAAATATATAGGTACTTTCAAAAACTGGGCAAAGATGATAGCAAAAACGCCAAGCCATAATGGGGCATTGAACAATATATCCATGTACTTTAGCCTCCTTCTATATCGCTTTGAGTATAGCATAACCATATCGATTAAAAAAACAATCATTTCGCTATTCGAATTATTAGAGATAGGTATATAATAGTATTATATTTTTGAAAGCTATAGGAGGTTTTATTGATGAATATTGTAAATGAAGCGAAAACTTTTGAAACAGTTTCTACAGAAATTTTAATAGTTGGTATTCAGAAACACCGTGAACAAATGAAGAATTGGGCTTCATTCCCGGCTGCTTTTGGTGAAAACATAGATACTTGGCTACAAGCAGGTGACATTTCATCTGAAGAGAAGAAAATCACGAAACTACCTATTGCAGGCAAGACAGTAAAACGCATTTTATTTGTTGGACTTGGGGAAGGCAAAAATAGTACGGAAGAAAGTTTACGCAATACTTTTGGTTTAGTTGGTAAAGAGCTGAAATCGTTAAAAACAAATGAATATACTATTTGGCTTGAATCATTTACGACAGAAACTATGACAGAGGAAGATGTTGCGTTTTTAGCTGGTGAAGGAATCGGACTTGGTTTCTATACAATTCCTAACTACAAAACATCGTCAAATAAAGTAGATACTTATTTAGAAGCGGTGCATTTCGTTACAGAAGCAAATATGGATGTAGTAACTGCTAGCTATGAAGTAGGGAATATTTATGCAGAGGCTGTAAATGAAGCGCGTAACTTAGTCAATTTACCTCCAAATATGTTGACTGCTACTGATTTAGCCAACTACGCAGTAGAGCTTGGTAAACAATATCATTTCGAAGTAGAAATTTTAAATAAAACGCAAATGGAAGAGCTAGGTATGGGCGGTATTTTAAGTGTAAATCAAGGTTCTACTGAGGAACCACGTTTAATCACGGTGAAATACCAAGCTACAGATAAATGGGAAGATGTGATCGGCTTAGTAGGGAAAGGTGTAACGTACGACACTGGCGGCTACTCATTAAAACCACGCGAAAGTATGGTTGGCATGAAAGGTGATATGGGGGGAGCAGCTGCTGTCCTTGGTGCAATGAAAATCATTGGTGAAACACGCCCGAATAAAAACGTTGTGGCTGTCATTGGATCTACTGATAATATGGTATCTGGCACAGCGTTTAAGCCTGATGATGTGATTACAACATATAGTGGTAAAACGGTAGAAGTATTGAATACAGATGCAGAAGGACGTTTAGTATTAGCAGATGCAGTAACATATGCTAAACAGCAAGGCGCAAACTATTTAATCGACGTTGCAACATTAACAGGTGGCGTAATTGTTGCTTTAGGTAAGGATAAAACGGGTGCTTTAACAAATGATGAAGCATTCTTTGAGGAATTTATGGAAGCATCTATTGAAACAGGTGAGTTTGTATGGCGTTTACCGCTGACAGAAAGTGATAAAAAACGTATCCGACAATCTGATTTAGCGGACTTAAATAACTCCCCAGGGCGCGATGGTCATATGATTTTTGGTGGAGGCTTTGTTGGTGAATTTGCTGAAGATACACCATGGATTCACTTAGATATCGCAGGAACTTCAGACGCAGGAGCTCCACATGACCTTGGACCAAAAGGTGGTACAGGAGCAATGGTCCGTACGCTTGCTTGCTTCGTTGAACAATTAGCAGAGAAATAATAAACTAATGGTCTACAAAGGAGATTAACTCTTTTTGTAGGCCGTTTTTTTATTACAAAATTTGTTATAATAAATAAGAATAGAGGAACATAACTAAGGAGTGGATAAATACATGATCTATTTATTCACCTTAATTGCCAGCTAGGGGACGAGTGCCTAAGTCAGTGATTATAAGAGAACACCTACTAGTGGAAGGTGGAGATGTCCGTCTTACAGTGGTTGATTCAAATACACAACATCAATCGTGGTTCGGATTAAAGGATGAAAAAAGTCTTTATGAAGCAGGAACTAGAAGTAATCGTTTTGCTAGAACAAGACGGTGAATGAATCCATTCCTTATAAAAGCCTGATACTACTTTTTGTAGAAAAATGAACGGAACCCTTTCTCCAAAGATGAAAATACATCTTGGAGGAATGGCAATTGAGTAGAAAAAAAGAAAATACAGCATTTTTATGTGAACACTGTGGAACACAAGTAACACCATTAACAAATGGTAGCTTCCGAAATCATTGTCCAAGCTGCTTATATTCTAAGCATATGGATCATTTACCAGGCGATCGAGCAAGTAGTTGTAAAGGGTTGATGAAGCCAATTGGGCTCGATTATTCAGGAAAAAAGGGCTATCAAATTGTACATCAATGTACGAAGTGTCAAAAGACTAGTCGAAATAAAGTGGCACTAAATACGATTCAAGAAGATCATCTTATTCAGTTTATGAATGCGATGGGTTAACTAAAACGTGTTTTTTCTATTCAAAGGGGATTTCTGGAAAGTGTTAGCTTTCCGGAAGTCTCCTTTTATGCATAATGGATAACTGATAAAATGACTCTTTATTAAAATTAGAAGATAACCTTATGAATAAATGCGTTTGTTGATTGGAGTGGAGCGAGCTTGCGAGTGAAGCGGCTCATCGGACGCCCCCGGGAAAGCACGCTGGCGTAACGGAAATCAATCCCAAGTGATGGTGAAGAGCCATTAAAATAATAGTATTTCACAATATAACATCTCCATACTCCTTTCGCTAACTTTTAGCAATCACTTTTCGGGCTACTAACATATAGTAAAAACAAAGGAGGAATTTGATGTTTCCATTTGGATTTCCGTTTTTAGGAGGTTTTCTCGGTAGCTTTTTAGGTAGCAGGTTTTATCCATACCCACGATATCCATTTTACCCATATTATCCGCCATACCCATACTATCCACCATATAGACCACCATATCGTCCACCCTTTAGACCACCATATCGCCATTACTAATGAGAAGGGGACTGTCTGAAATATTATTTTGAGACGGAACACTACAGGAGCAATTTAAAGGGGTGTCCAGAAAGTTATTATTTTCTGAACACCCCTTATATCTTTTTTATTCCAGATTAACGGACAGTAGGAATCTACTACCATAAATGTCTTGAAGATTTACCTTATTGAATATTTTGTTCTTTCTTCATTCGATCAATTTCTTCTTTCAAATCGTCACGCACTGTTCCTGACCATGGTTTAACACCAGCGATATAAGAGGAACGGCTCATAATATGGCCGCCAACAGGTCCTGTAATGAATAAAAACAGAATACCTAGTAATATGCGTGGGTTAAAATGGTCTTCAATTAACCAAAAGTGAAAGAATACTCCGATTAGTAAACTCATAATACCGAGCGTCGCGCTTTTAGAAGCAGCATGTGCTCGTGTATATAAATCTGGTAGTCGGAATACCCCAATCGCAGCAACGACGATAAATACTACCCCAACGGCAATGAAGAAGATGATTAAACTATTAGCGAGAATTGTCACGTTCGATAATATCTCCTTTCTCTATAAATTTAGAGAAGGCAACTGTTCCGATAAACGATAATATCGCCAGCAGTAAAATAATTTCTAAGTAAAAGCTTGTTTCTGCCATTATGGAGAATAAAGCGATTAAAGCAATGAGTGAAACGCCAATTGTATCAAGTGCTACGATGCGGTCTGATGCATTAGGTCCTTTTACGAGTCGATATATAACTGCAATCATTGATAGTGAAATGATGACAATTGAGCCCCATATAAAAAATATCATGAGCGGCTCACCTCCAATATTGCTTTTTCAAAAGAATTTCGAATCGAATCTATTGTTTGTTCTACATCGCCAACATCAATCGCATGGATGTATAGGTATTTCGCATCGTCGGATACATGAACAACGACTGTACCAGGAGTGAGTGTAATTAAACTAGATAATAATGTGATTTCCCAGTCTTTGGTTAGTTCTGTTTCGTATTTAAAAAAGGCAGGTTCCATTGTAAGTTGCGGTTTTAATACTACTTTTAATACCGCAATATTCGCAAGGACTAGCTCTTTTACAAAGAGTACTGTGAGCTTAATGAAAGCCCATAAACGGCCAATATACAGTCGTTCATTAAAGAAGCGGCGCATTGCAATGATTGCAAGTAGCCCTAGTAAAAAACCGGTTAAAAAAACGCTAGCCGTAAAATTATTACTAAGGAACATCCATACAAATGCGAGGAAGATATTTAATAATAGTTGAAATGCCATTATTATTGTCCTCCTTTCATGACTGCATCTACATATACAGATGGGTCAGTTAATACGCGAGCGGCATTGTCCATAAATGGTGTGACCCATTCTGCTCCAACTCCGTAGGCAATGGATAGAACAATTAGCAGCACTGTTGGGATGATTAAACGCGTATATGTCTTTTTATCAACAGCCACTGTTTGTCCAGCTTCACCCCAAAATGCGTGAATGAAAATGCGAATGGCCGATAATAGGACAATTAAACTTGAAGCTAGAATGAAAATGGTACTCCATAAATTATCAGCCTCAAAGCCACCTTTAACAATTAAAAACTTTCCTACGAAGCCACTTAGCGGGGGAATTCCTGCTAAACCAAATGCAGCGATTAAATAAAACCATCCAAGAGCAGGATACTTCTTCATCAGTCCGCCCATTTTCCGTAAATCAGATGTTCCTGTGACATAGATTACTATTCCAATTAGCATGAACAATGCGGCTTTTATCATCATGTCGTGGATTAAATAAAACATTGCCCCTTCAAGTCCGTTCAAGTTCATTTGTGCAACACCAAATAAAATAACGCCAACTGCGATCACAATATTATAAATAATGATTTGCTTTACATCGAAATGAGCGAGTGCACCAATACAGCCTGCTGCTATCGTTAACACGGCAATGACTAATAACAGCTCATGCGTAAATGAAAGATCATGTACAAAAAATAGTGTATATGTGCGTGTAATTGCATAAACACCGACTTTTGTTAACAATGCTCCAAATAAAGCTAATACCGGAATTGGCGGAGCAGCATATGAGCTAGGTAGCCAAAAATACAATGGGAAAATGGCAGCCTTTAGTCCGAATACCATTAAAAATAGGACGGCAATCGTCGTAATAATACCTGGCTGATTAATTTCTGCTATTTTCACTGCAATATCTGCCATGCTTAGTGTCCCAATTACTGAATATAAATAGGCCACAGCAATAACGAATAATGCAGATGATAATACATTCACCAAAATATATTTAATCGATTCACGTAGCTGACCTTTTTCCCCACCGAGTACGATTAATAAATAAGAAGACATTAATAGTACTTCGAAAAATACGAATAAGTTGAATATGTCGCCTGTTGTAAATGCTCCATTTACCCCAGTTAAAATAAACATGACACCAGGATAATAGAAAAAGCGTTCGCGTTCTTCACCAATTGAAGCAAAACCATACCAAACGATAAAGAAAGCTAAAACAAGTGAAGTTAAAACGAGTAAAGTCGATACGCCATCGGCAACCATTGTAATCCCAAATGGTACTGGCCAATCACCGAATGTGACGGATTGTATGCCGTCCTGATGTACTTTCAACATAACTAGAAAGGCACAAATAGCAGCGACAAAAAGGGCTACTAACGATATTGTACGCTGTAGGCGAATATTTTTTTGTAAAAACATTAACACCATACCCGTGAAAAATGTAATGAGTATCGGGAAGAGAAGGAAGTTAATCATCTTGCTCACTTCCTTTCATTAATGTTGTATCATCCGTTCCAAGCTCCTGATATGCACGGTATGCTAGAACGAGGAAAAATGCTGTTACCCCAAAGGAAATAACAATCGCCGTTAAAATGAGTGCTTGTGGTATAGGATCTGCATAATCAGACACGCCATCAGCGAGTACTGGAGGAGCAGTTCCACCAAGTCCACCCATTGTTAAAATAAGTAGATGAGCTCCATGACTAAGAAGCCCTGTACCGATAATAATACGCAATAAACTACGTGATAATATTAAATAAATGGCAGCCATGAATAAAAAGCCGCAAACAAATGCCATTACTATCTCCATTATTCATCCTCTCCTATCGTTTGAATAATGGTCATCGTAACGCCTACAACAACCAAAAATACACCTAAATCGAATAGTGCCGCTGTATGAAGCGATTGTTTTCCTAACAGCGGTAAATCAAAATAATCAAAGAAATGTGTGAAAAATGGTTTACCGATGAAAATCGGAAATGCTGCTGTGCCAAGTGCTAAAATAAGCCCACTCGCTGTTACATACGTATAGTTAATTGGCAAAATATTGCGCACTGTTTTCAAATCATACGCTAACACGAGTAGGACAATCGCACTTGAAGTGAGAAGTCCACCGACGAAGCCGCCTCCAGGTGTATAATGCCCCGCGAAAAAAATGTGAACGGAGAAGAAGAAAATAATGAAAAAGACAATTTTTGTTGTAAATTGCAAAATAACATTATTTGTTTTCATTTGTCTTCTCCTTTCTATTTAAACGAAGCTTAATCATCGCATAAATGCCCATCCCAGCAATACCGAGTACTGTTATTTCGAATAACGTATCGAATCCACGGTAATCTACCAATATGACATTGACGATATTGCCGCCTCCTGCTTCAGA
>DEQI01000294.1:0-6932 GCA_002360295.1 Planococcaceae bacterium UBA3370 | reverse complement strand
AATTGGAAGCGCACACGTTCCTCCACTTTTTCTAACTTCGGTAAATGGTAAAAAGCTAATAAAAAGAGGGCAACGGAAATAGTTTCAATGACCAGCTGAGTTAAAGCTAAATCTGGTGCATTGAACATAACGAAAAAGAGCGCTACTGTATAGCCAACAGCTCCTAAACCTACGATTGCTGTAATACGTGTTTTCGCTAACAAGGAAGTTAATGTCCCGATAATTAGGACAATGATTAAAATGATTTGATAAAGATCAATTTTTGCAGCACCATCAAAGGATACTTTCAAAGCGTCTTTAATCAATAATGTCCCTATCACGATGACAACAATTGAACTGAACATATACGTTAAATATTGACGAATTGAGCCCGTCATATAAAGCTTTGAAAAACGATACATACCCCGGTCTAACACGCTGTCCATTATAAAATCATACAGCGAATTGAGTGATAAACGTGCTGGCTGGATAGCATATAGCTTTTGCCATTTTGCTAACGTCGTAAATAATAGCAAGCCAAGCACTACAATGCCCATTGTCATCCATAGCTCAGGTGTAATATGCCCGTGCCAAGCTGAAATTGTAATATCAATAATAGATGGTGTAGAGGCAAGATAAGGGTCTTGATATAAAAATGGTTGAATAACAAATACAGCTGGTTTAATAAATACTTCTGCAAGTAAATTCGGAATAAAGAAAATGGCTACTACGAGAACGGCTAAAATAATGGGCGAAATTAACATGCCAATCGGTGCCTCGTGCGGTTTTTTCGGTAGTTCCGAAGTTCGTTTTCCTGTAAAAGTTTTGAATACAAAATAAAAGCTGTAGACAAACGTAAAGACACTTGCAATAAAAGCGATAACTAGGAATAAAATCCCCCACGTACTGAATTCGAATAATTCAAACTCTTTAAGCGAAAGCATAGCTGTAAGGAACATTTCTTTACTAAGGAAGCCATTAAACGGTGGTAAACCAGCCATTGATAAGCTACCGATTAAGGCAACGGTAAAGCTAAGTGGCATCACGCTCATAAGTCCACCAAGCTTGCGAATATCGCGTGTTCCAGTTTCATGATCAACGATACCAGCTATCATAAATAAGCTACCTTTAAAAGTCGCATGGTTAATTAAATGGAATATAGCTGCAAATGCTGCATATTTAAATACTGTATTGGCTCCATCTTCAACATGAAAGGCGATTGCTCCAGCCCCAAGAAGTGACATAATAAGTCCGAGCTGACTGACTGTTGAGAAAGCTAATATTCCTTTTAAATCGGTTTGTTTTGCTGCAAAAAGTGAGCCCCAGAACAGTGTTAATAAACCGATCCCTGTTACAAGCCATATCCAAACTTCTGAAGCGGCAAAAATCGGTGTAAAGCGAGCGACTAAATAAATCCCTGCTTTTACCATTGTCGCTGAATGTAAATAAGCACTAACAGGTGTTGGCGCTTCCATCGCGTCTGGTAACCAAATGTAGAACGGGAATTGGGCTGATTTAGTAAAGGCACCAAGTAATAGTAAGACTAATGCCCAAACAAAATAATCTTGTCCTACTAATTGAGGGGCTTGAGCGACTAACTCACGAATCGAATATGTCCCTCCCATAAGAGCTAGTAGTACAAATCCTCCAAGCATCATCAATCCACCAGCTACAGTAATCATCATAGATTTCAACGCACCAAAACGTGATTTATCACGATTAAACCAATAGCCGATTAATAAAAACGAGGATATAGATGTAAGTTCCCAAAATAAATACAATGTAATCATATGATCAGATTGTACAACGCCGAGCATAGCTGTCATAAACATTAATAAATAGACATAAAAATTATGCAGCTGTTCTTTTGTCTTATCTAAATAAAATATCGAGTACAGTACAACAAGTGTACCAATACCTGTAATTAAAATGGAGAAAAGTAAACTTAATCCATCTAGATAAGAGACAAAGGAAATGTCGAGAGAAGGTATCCAATCAAATGCGGCAACAGCCGATTTTCCATCCATTGTAAGTGGGATGAAGGTAACATAATAAACTAATAAAACAAGTGGTACAAATAGTGCAAACCATCCCGTATGTATTGCACGAATTTTTTTGAACAATAAAGGGATGAAAATCGCCACGATCAGTGGGATAAAAATTGCGAGTATTTGCATTTAAATATATCCTCCTTTCGAAAAAACATAAGAACGCAGTGAATGATATTAAGTATAACGTATTTTATAGACGAATGCATGCCCTATAACGATTTAAGCTCTTGCTAGTTGCTATTCTTATTGGGTATTATAAATATGTAGAAATAGAATGGTTAAAGGGAAAAAGTTCATGAAAAATCCATATTTGTACGGCTATTTACCGCTGTTTACAATTTTATTATTTAGCTTAACTTTCGGAATTTTTGCAGTGACCGAATCGATTGAACTATTTACTGCAATTGGTGTTTACGCAGGAATGCGTGAGTTTTTATCGGATTTACAGTTACGTATATTTTTATTAATTGTTTTTGCATTACTTTTTTTTATGGTGTTTTCTGCTTTAAAGTTGATTGGAGAGACAATACATGAACTGGGTATGCTGTTCTTTTCAAGCGATAAAGCAGGGGAGACAATAAGTGTAGCGCGCGGTGGGTATGTTATTTTCTTTTTTGGAGCGCTTTTGTCTGCATTTGGGATTCAATCCATTATTGTGTTAGTTACTGTTTTTGTGCTAACAGTATTTGTATATTTCATTTATACGGTATACAAAATGAGCCATTTTATGTCGATATCAGGCATGATTGGACTTATTTTTTTTGAAATATTAATTTGGTCGGTATTCGTCATTTCAATTGTCTATGTAGTGCTGAAATTATATAACGGTATACTTGCGAGTTTGCCTTTTGCCAATTAACACGCTGAGACAAAAAAACTATTTTCTCAATGAGAAAATAGTTTTTTTGCATGAAGAAAATTGATTTTCGTTCCTGGGACACTTCTTGGGGTACAGCTTCAGCTTATCTCTTACTAGGTTGTTTGTGCTATTTTTAATTCGTTATGGCATTGAAGATGGAAAAGTGAATTTGATATCGTTCAAGAGCTTCCATCGAACGTGGAGTGTCATAGCCAATCCAGACAGCAGCCGTTTCTGTATCTGTAAGCCCTGCAACCCAATAATCTTTAAATTCATTTGTAGTACCTGTTTTTGCCCCAATATAGGAAGTATTCGTATAGATTCCTACACCTGTACCACTACGAACTACTTCATTTAACATGGAGCGCATATATTGCACGGTTGTGTTTGACCAAATCATCTCTCTTTCAGTTGGCCAACTATATAGTTTATTCCCTTGTAAGTCGGTTACTTTCCGTATGGCATGTGCTTGGACATAAGAGCCATCAATGAAGCTAGTATAGGCATCTGCCATTTCTAATGTTGTCACACCATAAGTTAAACCACCAAGAGCTGACGAATACGTATAGTCTTTTGGTGTGATAGAGGAAAAGTGAAAACGATGAATATAAGAAAAAGCCTTTTCTATGCCAACCGTATTAAATAGACGGACTGCACTTGTGTTATAGCTATTTTTAAAGGCAGTTGCAATAGAGACATCGCCATAAATACCACCACCGTAATTTTTAGGACAGAAATTGCCTACACAATATGCTCCACCACTTACTGTTGCAGTTGGTGAATAGTTCGTCGTTTCAAAGTAAGGAGCATAAACGATCAGAGGTTTAAATGCTGAACCTGGTTGACGAGGCGCTTGATATGCACGATGTAAATCAAATTTCTTATAATTTTTGCCACCGTAAATACTCTTTATTTCTCTCGTCGTATTATCGATGACGACTGCACTTGCTTGTAAATCAGGTATACGTAAAATAGTGTTTATCTCTTGCTCATCATGAGCTTGTTTAACTGGGTCAAGTGCTGTATGTACGACTATACCAGAATGTAAAAGCTGCTGTAGTTTTTCTTGCAATTTCGCTTGTATTGCTTCTTTTTCCTCTTTCGTTTCTGCTTGTTCTAAAGCTACATCAAAGCCTTCATTTTGAGCAACTAGCCATTTTAATTCCTGCAACACATATGTACTATAAGAGGGATATTGTTGAATTTTTTCTTTGACATGCAGATTGATAGGCGATTGTTTTTCTGACTCAGCTTGGACAACTGAAATGACTCCTTTATCTACTAAAGTGTCGAGTAATCGCTCCTGTCGAGCTTTCGTATTGTCGAAATGTTTAATTGGATCATATAATGTTGGGTTATTCGGGATTGCTGCAATAAAAGCCATTTCTGCTAATGAAAGCTGTGCTAATGGTTTATTAAAATAATAGGTAGCTGCCCCGCCAATTCCGTACACTTGATTGCTAAAATAAATTTCATTTAAATACATTTCTAAAATAGTTTCTTTGTCATAACGTTTCTCTAGCTCATAAGAATAAAAAAGCTCCATCAGTTTTCGTTCATATGTTTTTTCCTCTGATAAATAGCGCATACGAACAAGCTGCTGTGTAATAGTGCTACCACCTTGTTGAACGGATTGTTCACTCGTATTGACGATCAATGCGCGAGCAATGGCACTTAAATCAAAGCCTATATGATTGAAAAATTCTTCATCCTCACTATACAGAAACAAATTTTTAATCATTTCAGGAATGTCAGTTAAAGGCATCGGTTGGCGCCATTCTACATACTCTTCGCTATAAATTTGTCCGTTTTCGTCTTTTAAAATGACAGGAAGGGGGGAAATAATTTCTGGCAGTACTATCGCTTGTTCTATTTGCTGTTCATGAGATTGTGCTGTTCTAATTTCTTTCCATATTTCCTGCGTAATAAAAAATAGTAGGGGAATGCAGCAAATGATGAGCAAATAGCCTACAATTTGTTTCATGAAAAATTCCTCCGATAATGACAACTCTAGAAGTCTAGCATAGCACAAAACCCATGTTTACACATGGGCTTTATAGCAGTTTAGTCGCAAGTTTATTTATAGCTTTACAACATGCTCCTTTAATAGGTCATCCAAATATTGTTTAGGAAGTTTGTTCAGTAAGTAAACGATGATGAACGCTAGAAAGAATAGGGATCCAGTCACGAAAAATACGGATGATATACCAGCAAGACCACTGATTAATCCCCCTAGTACAGGACCGATAATATTACCCAAAAAACGGAAGCTTTGATTGTAGCCCATTATTTCACCTTGAATATCAACAGGTGCTTCGCGGCGAATAATCGCTGTTGTAATCGGAATCAGGCCACCTGCAGCGATACCGAATAATAAACGTAATAGCATCAACTGCCACAGAGCTGTGACAAATGCTTGAGGGATAATAAATAGCACCGAACTAATCAGTAAATATACTAAAACACGTTCATAGCCAATTTCATCGCCTAATCGACCCCAAAATCTCGCAAATAAAATATTTCCTAAACCTGCAGCACTAAACGTAATACCTGCAAGCATCGCTACTTCAGCAGCAGGTGTTAAATGGGATACGTAGAGCGATAGAAGAGGCTGAATACTAAAGTTACCAATTTGGATTAAACTCGTAACAATCATCACATTGAGCATTAAGCGATGATGGAAAATAGCCCACAATATATTTTTACGTGAATAGACAGAGTTTTTTTTCTTTTGAACAATTTCTGGCTCATGAATACCAATAATAATAATGATAGCTGCGATCGTTATCGCTATGGCCGTTAAAATAAACGTATAGCTAAAGCCAACCGCATCAGCAAGAAGCCCACCTAAAACAGGACCGAATAAGGAACCCCCGACGCTTCCCATTTGAAGAGTTCCGAGTGTTTTTCCGGCTACTTCCTTTGGGGTGTGGCGGCTAATAAATGCCATAGAGGTTGGTATAAAGCCGGTTACGACCCCCATAAATAAACGAAGTACAAAAAATTGCTCCACATTTTGAACATAGCCCATAAGAAAAATGCTCGTTGCAATACCGAAGCAGTTAATAATCATAATCGGTTTATAGCCATATTTATCTGCAATTCGTCCCCAAATAGGAGACATTAAAAATGCAGTTATAAATGTAGCTCCAAAAATAAGGCCTGCCCATTTTTGTACGTAGCTTTCGGAAAAATGGCCAAACGTATTAATGTAAAGTGATAAAAACGGCATGATCATTGTTGAAGAGGCTGCAACGATAAAGTTAGCAATTAAGATGATAATAAAGTTATGCCTCTTATTTTTCATATAAAATCACATTCTTCCATTCATAATCAAATACGCCTTGACATACTATGCCAGATTTTTTGACCTTCCTTAGAATAATTCATTTGAAAATCGTGGCAACCGCCAAAAGCTGCATATATTCCGTTGAAGTTTTGCCTCGACGAAATAAAGTTGAAAAGTTCTAAAAACTAGTATAACTTATTTCGTGTCACGAAGAAAGTGACCTAGTATTAAGAGCAGAAAAATTGCATTATCTATGGTAAACTGGGATTTGGTAGAAAAGCGTATCATATGAATACGTTAAAATTCATTTTTCTAAAGGAGAGACAAGGATGTTTCCACAATTAACAAAAGAATTACAAGCCGGTGAAGTATTAGTAGAAATGAACACAACAATGGGGTCAATTAAAATTAAATTATTCCCACAATACGCACCAAAAACAGTTGAAAACTTTTTAGGACATGCAAAATCAGGTTATTATAACGGTATTATTTTCCACCGTGTTATTCCGAAATTTATGATTCAAGGGGGAGACCCAACTGGAACAGGAATGGGTGGAGAGTCTATTTGGGGAGGCACATTTGAAGATGAGTGTGTACCTGAATTATTAAACATTCGCGGGGCATTATCAATGGCCAATGCTGGTCCTGGTACAAACGGCTCTCAGTTCTTTATCGTACAAGCACCACAAGTTGAAGTGTCTATGTTAAAGCAAATGGAAGTACGTGGCTGGGCAAAAGAAGAAGTAGATGTATA
>DEQI01000314.1:2225-2671 GCA_002360295.1 Planococcaceae bacterium UBA3370 | reverse complement strand
AATCAAAAAAAGAATCTGTAAGGCTTAATGGAAAGCCCTAGCAGATTCTTTTTTTGTATGAGTCAACATCTTGTACTGGAGTTAACAATAATGGTTTGCTAGTCAGGTTTAAATTGCTTTAGCGTACAAGCCATTTTTAAAATCACTGCATCCTCAAAAAACTGTGGGTCATAGCCGGTCAATTCTTTTATTTTTTGTAGACGATATGTCAAAGTATGGCGATGAATATTCATTTGCTGTGCACACTGTGTAAGCTGTAAATTACAAGTAAAAAAATTTTGTAATGTGTCGATATATTTTGAATTCAAGTTTTGAAGAATACGAAGCTGAAATGATTTTACTTCTTCAGAATCACGATTTTTCATTAATGAATAGAGCTCGACATCTTCAAAATAAGTGATTTTTTTAGTAATACTAGCAAATTCAAGTGCTGTTTTAGCTCCATT
>DEQI01000314.1:0-2097 GCA_002360295.1 Planococcaceae bacterium UBA3370 | reverse complement strand
AGCAATTAGTTAGCAAAATATAATACTCATGTAGTAGAATGCTGCCTGAAAGAATAGCCTGATCATGACAGAAATTCTCGAAGAAAATCGACATATTCTTGGATTTGTCATCCTGTACATCTAAATTTAATAAAATTATTTGAAAGGGTCCGGTAAGTGGAAATGATAGTTTTTGGATACGCTCCTTTAATGCAGCATTAAGCTTACTACCTTGAACAAGTGCTTCAAAAATATAGTCAATATTTTTTTGTTGCCACTCACTCTTCGATTCTACGATTGCTTGATGTACCATCATTTCGGTTGTTAGCTGTACGAGGCTAGCAATTTCCAACAGTTCCTCAGAATCTCCAGTGACTCCTATAACGCCAATGACTTCATCTTGGTACAAAATGGGCATGTTAATACCAAGTTTTGCATTTCGGTATTGTTGTACGTTTTGCTCGTTAATGATGAGTGTCTGTTTTGTTTTAGCAACGAACAAAGCTCCTTCATGAATTTTATCAATTCTCATTTTATCCCCAGATGCCAAAATAACGCCTGATGGACTAAAAACATTCACATTGTGATGTAGTCGGAGCATGGTTTGCTGTACAATTTCTTCTGCTAAATGAATTGTCAACATGATATACACCTCGTAAAGTATAAGTCTGTTATATCACAGTCTTTCTATACTAGTATCATAATGTTTTTCTGCTTTACTGTCATGTCCTTGAACGAGTGTTTCGGAAAATAGTCAATAATTTTCGCGATCACGTACTTCTATAACCTACAATTACTTGATAGTACAATGTTTCGATGGCTAGTTGTATAAAGCATTCTTTGACTCTTTTTTATCTTTACTTCATTAATAGATGCTCAATTACCCGTTGGTGGACTAATAACATTCCTATTAGGGAATAGTCGTAACAAAGCCAAGTGTATAATTTCTTTTGATTTTACGAACAACATATTATACGAATTGTATAAAAAACATACTGTTATAGTACAGGTAATTTGTACTATTGCCATAATGTTTTTCAAATTCACTGTCTTTATAATTGAACGTACAGGGTTAAAAAATGGAGGTTTAAGATGAAGGTCATTATTAGTCCAGATTCCTATAAAGGTACATTATCTGCTGCGGAAGTGGCGAAGGCTATGGAAGAAGGTATCTTAGAAGTAGATCAATCTATTGAGACAATTATTTTGCCGGTGGCGGATGGTGGGGAAGGAACATTAGAGTCGCTCGTTATTTCTACTCAAGGACGTTATTTATCTACACATGTTCTTGATCCATTAGGAAGATGTATTGAAGCAAGCTACGGTGTACTGGGAAATGGAACAACATGTGTAATTGAAATGGCACAAGCATCAGGAATTATGTTGCTAAATGAACATGAGCGAAATCCTGAAGTTGCTACAACATACGGTACAGGTCAGTTAATAAAAGCCGCTTTAGACAATGGGTATAGAGAATTTATTATCGGTATTGGAGGAAGCGCCACAAACGATGCTGGAATGGGTATGTTAAAGGCATTAGGTTTACAATTTAAAAAAAGGAATGGTCTGCTCATTTCAGAAGGTGTGTCAGGATTATTAGAATTAGAATTAATAGATGACAGTCAATTAGACCCTAGGATTGCTGAATCTTCATTTGTTATTGCTTGTGATGTGGACAATCCTTTAGTGGGGGAGTGCGGAGCAACGGCAGTATTTGGACCGCAGAAAGGTGTAGAGGTACAGCAAATTGCTTATTTTGATAGCTGTCTAAAACAATTTGCGGATATTGTGGAAAAGCAATACGGCATTCGTTTACATGATTATCAGGGGGCGGGTGCTGCAGGCGGCGTAGGAGGAGCGTTAATCGCCTTTTTGAATGCTACTTTTCATGCAGGAATCGATATTGTCATGGAAGCCGTTCAGCTAAAAAAACATTTAGTAGATGCTCACTATGTGATGACAGGTGAGGGGAAATCAGATCGTCAAACTTTATATGGAAAGGCACCATTGGGAGTAGCACAGTTGGCAAAGGCTGCTGGTGTGAAGAGCATTTTACTGTCAGGTGTTATTGAAAATACAGATCGTGCATTTTTAATTGAGCACTTTGATGATATGGAG
>DEQI01000106.1:23499-25406 GCA_002360295.1 Planococcaceae bacterium UBA3370 | reverse complement strand
CCCCGTTTAGCCCCGACAGCTGGGCGCTGAAGCTAGACACTGCTCATACTCCAGAAGTTTATACTTTCTTTTTCAAAAAAATAAAAAGCTTCTCATCCCAGTAAAGGGACGAGAAGCTATAACTCGTGGTACCACCCTAATTTGCACGAAATGTGCCTCTTAGAACGCTGTAACGTAGCGCAACACGAAATTACTTACTCATTTTAGTTCAGTAATTTAGCTCAGGAGTGATTTTCCGCATAAATTGTTTTGTTCGAGCTTTCACTATCCTCGAATCGCTAAACGGCAATTTACACCTACTGTCTCCGTCTTTGCTTCATTTGCATATAAACTCTTGTGTATCAGTATATGAAAATGACAGAAAATCGTCAAGTTCAATCTACCTAGATTGATGATTTTTCATCATCGACTTCTTGATAGGCTTGTTCATGAATTTCTGTTAAGCCCACATCATATTCGAGCAAATGCTCCCAATCATCCGTATTCAATAAATCTAACTGCGCTTCTACTAACATTTTAAAGCGATTACGGAATACTTTAGATTGCTTTTTTAACTCATCGATTTCAATCGTCACTTTTCGTGCCTTCGCAAGCGCTTCATTGACAATACGATCAGCATTTTTCTCAGCTTCTTTTACAATTAATTTCGCTTCTTTTTGAGAATTACGACGCACTTCATCCGCCGCTTCCTGAGCCACAACAATCGACTTTTGCAATGTATCTTCCAATGCATTGTAATGATTCATTTGCTCCGTCATGGTTTTCACTTTTTCTTCTAGTTCTTTCTTTTCTCGTATAATGATCTCATAATCTTTAATAATTTGATCTAAAAATGCATTTACTTCGTCCTCAGCATATCCGCGGAAGCCACGCGTAAACTCTTTATTATGTATATCAAGAGGTGATAATGGCATAGCGTTACACTCCTTTACACGTTTATCTTATAATTTATTATAAAGCTTTGTGTAGTAATTGACAGTATAAATCGTTAAAAAAACATCTATTTTTACAATTTTTGCTCTAATCGTCCTATTTGTAAACGAATTTTATCTTTTTTTGTTCTACCTTCTATCATAAGTACCTTTAGTCTACCAAAACCTCGTGCAGAAATAATATCCCCTTCTTGAAGTTCAAAGCTAGTACTTTCCCGAATTGTCCAGTTAACTTTTACCCTTCCAGAGGCGATTAAACTTTGCGATTTTTGACGTGAAATATTTAATACAGTAGCTAAAACAACATCGAGTCGCATAGAAGACGCAGTATAAGACTGTTCATTCCAATCATCTTCTATTTCAATTAGTTGTTCAAACTCACTCATTTCCTCCACATGCACTTTTATTTTACCAATACTTACTAAATTAGCACGGACATAATCTGCCACTTCGCTACATACTGCAAACTGTATTCGATTTTCCGCGATACGAATATCTCCAAATTTCGCACGATCTATTCCGAGTGACAACAAGGCCCCCAGCACATCCGGATGCTTTAATTGTACAAATTTCGAAGGATAGTTCACTTTTAAAAGTGTCAGTTGAAAATCTTCATTGGTCGGCTCAAAGTATGTTGGGGCAATCATCATACGTTGTCGTTCTGCAAAATCAAATACGCCCATCGCCTTTGTTTGCACATCATCAGATTGGCCGATAATCGAAGCAACAATAAAACGCTGACGGGGGTCTAAAAAGTCAGTTAGCTTAGGGGCATAACGATCTTCTACTTCACGTTGCCAACCCGCTACTTGTTCGATAAATGGTTGCTCATCTTTTCTAAAATGCTGAATTATATGTTCCACAATGCCCTCCTTGAATTTTAGCGTTTTATAAAGAGTGACATATATTCGAAATTGAATTGTTTCAAAAAAAGAATTCGCATGCTCCTACGCAATAGACAAGCTATAGAAGCCC
>DEQI01000106.1:21123-23422 GCA_002360295.1 Planococcaceae bacterium UBA3370 | reverse complement strand
TATGTCTTCTTGCTACTACTTAAAATACGATATAACTAAAGACAACCAATAATCCTTTTTCAATAAAACGTAAAGCAAAAAGGGCTACGATAGGTGAAATATCAATCATACCAATTGGTGGTATAAATTTTCGGAAAAACCCTAAGTATGGTTCACATACTGTTGCTAAAAAACGGCCAACTGCAGAATCTTGTGCTGCTGGAATCCACGAAAGTAATATATAACCTATAATCATAAATGTATAAATGGTAAAGACTTGATGAATTATATAAAAAATCATGTAGACACCCTCACTATTACTAAATATCTTCAATTAAGTAGTTCGAAATTTCCCCTGAAACTTCAACATTATCTGGTGTACATAAGAAAATGTCAGAGCCAACACGCTGAATATCTCCACCTAATGCATATACTGTTCCACTTAGAAAATCAATTATACGCACACCTTGTTCACGATCGATGCGTTGCAAGTTCACAATGGTTGCCCGTTTATTTTTTAAATGCTCAGCAATATCTTGGGCTTCTGCATATACTCTTGGCTCAATTAATACAACTTTTGACCCTTTTTGAGAAGCAGCTGCTTGAAGACTTACCACATTGTTTGAATTCGGTACAGAGTGAATATCTTGCTTTATTTGTGTTTGACGTTCTTTTTTCACACGATTGTTAACAATAGGTTTTAATTGCTCTTGTTGTTTAGGTCGTTCGTTTGATGCGACATTTGTAGTTGTCGACGCTACTGCCACTTCTTCCTCTTCCTCAAGATAAAAGAAATTTTTAATCTTGTTTTTCATACTCATCAATTATCCCTTCCTTTTAGCCAACAAGCGCTGTGCCAATTCTTACAAACGTAGCACCTTCCTCAATGGCTATTTCATAGTCATTGGACATACCCATCGACAATTCTGTACAAGGTGCATATGGTAATTGCAAAGCCACAACTTCCTGTTGTAAATTTTTTAAATTGCGGAATACGTTTCGAATGACTTGCTCATCGTCCGTATTCGGAGCCATCGTCATTAATCCAACTACTTTAATTTTCGACATTTCCGCTAAACTTTTAATAAAAGGAATGACTTCCTCTTTTGACAAACCATGTTTTGACTGTTCTCCTGATACATTTACTTGTACAAAACATTGAAGTACACGATCTGCTCTTTTTTCAATTTCTTGAGCTAAACTCATACGATCAAGTGAATGTAAATAATCTATTTCATGAATTACTTGCTTTACTTTTCTCGTTTGCAATGAGCCAATATAGTGCCACTTTGCTTGTTGACCAATGGCGGCATATTTTAAAGTTAATCCTTCAGGGCGATTTTCACCAAGATGGATTAACCCAGCTTCAAGTGCTTCTTTCGTACGATCAACATCCACTTCTTTTGTCACAGCAATGATTTGAACTTCTTGATGTGCATTTACTCGTTCTTTCGCTAGTGCAATATTTGATTGAATATGTGATAAATTTTCAATAATCTTTGCCACTTCTTTTCCCAACTTTACAACAATAGTTTTCTACATTGTATCAAGCCAAACGTTATTTATCAATGAATAGCGCGACCTATATCAGTCGATAACTTTATTTTCTATGAACAAATTAAGTCAATTATTTTTACTTGTACCTATAAAATGAATTATTTCTATATTTTTTTATTGTGCTTCATATGGAGACATGACAGATCCTTTTACTAAAATAACGTCTTTCCCCACTGTTAAAATATCTTCAATCGCTATTTTCCTAGTATTCTCTTCCCCTTGCAATATATTGAAAAACTTTTTTGGTTCTGACACGACAAACCCTTTGATCATACCGCTCTTTTCACAAATCTCTGCATCGATAATATAGCCAATAAAACGGCCACTTCCAGCTTCAATTATTTCCTTTTGCTGCGCAACTGAAAAACGCATGACAACACTCCTTTTCCTATTCATGATAACTATTTATTTCAAAAAATTTGATTGATAATAAGTGAATCCTAAATGATAAATGCCAAATGATATATGCATTAGCAAGGTTGATTTCCGTTACGGCTGGGACGCGTTCCTGGGGGCGTCAGGTCAGCCTCCTCGCTGCGCTGTGGGGCCTAACCTTTGACGCTAATCCCCAAGGAGTCGCCCAGCCTTCACTACAATCAACAAGATTCAGTCATTAGCTGAAAAAAATATACTCAAACATATAAAGGTCTGTTTATTTTTATTATATTGTTCGAAAATTTTTCTTAGAGATCAAAATCAATTTGCAGCTACTGTATACTTAAATTAGAAAAAATAAATTTACAAAAGTGATATAGTTTATCAG
>DEQI01000106.1:6435-21089 GCA_002360295.1 Planococcaceae bacterium UBA3370 | reverse complement strand
AGAGTAAAGCTTCCTGTAATATATACATAAGAGGAACGAAGGTTAAAATCGTCACATCGTGTAACAATTTATCTGCACAAAAGCGAAGTGAAAGCGGCAACACCTTCGTGACCAATGTCCTGTTAGCCTATCCCCTCGAATAGTAGTGGAAAAAGCTTCTCGGACGCCCCCTAGAAAGCACGCTGGCGCAACATCAACCTAGTTATGGTGCAAAAAGGAATTAGTTGTAACAGGATTCACTCATAAAACAAAACTATCCCAATAGTACACCAGCGTACTGTTGGGATAGTTGTTTTACATATAGTCTCGCTGCATTAATTCGATTGCACTTTTTTCTAATCTTGAAATTTGTGCTTGGGAAATGCCAAGAGACTTCGCTATTTCTGTTTGTGTTTCTCCGTAATAGAAACGTTTTGCTACAATTAGCTGCTGTCGTTCATCAAGTTTTTCCAGACTTTCCTTTACAGATACATAAGCAACCCATTGATCCTCTGATACATCTCCTTTTAATTGATCCATCAAATACATGGCATCGCCACCATCCGAATAAATAGGCTCTTGCAAGGATACAGGATCTTGAATAGCATCGAGGGCAAACAATACATCCTCAGGCTTCATTTCAATTGCCTCGGCCAACTGTTCAATCGTTGGCTCATGTAAATGCGTCGCAATAAACTGTTCCTTCGCTTGCATCGCTTTATAGGCAATATCTCGTAATGAACGAGATACCCGAAGTGCATGATGATCTCGAAGATGTCGACGAATTTCTCCAATAATCATTGGTACAGCATACGTTGAAAATCGCACATTATGCTTTAAATCAAAATGGTCAATTGCTTTTAATAATCCAATACATCCTACTTGGAACAAATCATCTGCTTGTTCTCCTCGGTAAGAGAAACGACCGACAATACTTAATACGAGACGCAAATTACATATAACAAGCTCATCTCGTACTTCTGTTTCTCCAGCTTGTAGTCTAATAAATAGAGCTTTCATTTCTTCATGTTTTAGTACAGGTAATTTTGACGTATCTACGCCGCATAGTTCTACTTTTGTTCGCACCATTTCTTTTCCTCCGAACGTTTTATCTTTCGTTCAGTTTGTCCTCGAACAATGTAGGCTATGCGTGAAAATCTACGCCAAATTCATCCAACTTATGCAATCGGTTCGTTTAAATATTCGCGCAATTCCAATATTATTTTTTTCTCTAAACGAGAAATATAGGATTGAGAAATACCGAGATGATCGGCTACTTCCTTTTGAGTCATTTCATCTTTACCATTTAAACCGAAGCGACATTCCATAATATATTTTTCACGAGGGCTTAAACAATTGATTGCATGAAACATGTGCTGACGTTCGATTTTGCGCTCAACGTCATTTGTTATAATATGCTCCTCTGTTCCTAATATATCAGACAATAATAACTCATTCCCGTCAGCATCTGAATTAAGTGGTTCATCAAATGATACTTCGCCTTTCATACGGCTTGTTTTACGTAAATGCATTAAAATTTCATTTTCAATACACCGCGATGCATATGTCGCAAGTTTTATATTTTTTTCTTTATTAAATGTTTCAATCGCTTTTATTAATCCTATTGAACCGATACTTATTAAATCTTCTATCGGCGTACCAGTATTATCAAAACGCCTTGCAATATAGACTACTAGGCGTAAATTTCGTTCAATTAAAGTATCTCGTGCTGTTAAATCTCCATTCATAAAGGCTTCAACGACAGTTAATTCTTCTTCTCGACTAAGTGGTACTGGCAATGAGTCATGGCCTCCTATATAGTATGTTCCTTTGCGAAAGAACTTACTCCAAATGTTTTGTAAATAGAATCTTAGCTTTTGAAACAATCATTGTCCCCCTTTATTATTTTGATTGGAAAGCGCTAAAACATGTAGCATCATATCGGCTTGTTCCGGAAAATGTGTATCATTTTTCGTTAATACGACATAGTGCCCCGAAAGCTTCGTCTGATCAATAGACCATTCAGTTAAACGAAACGCAGGCACGATAGTTCGATGCTGGATGGTTGAAAGTGGAATGAGGCGTACCATTGTTAACCATTCACGTGGAAACATGGATAGATTATAAGGCGACTTTGCATCCCAAGTAGTGAGAGCTTCTTTTACCGAGGTAGGTAATTTATCTTGTATTGCCTGATAAGAAATAAAATGAACTGGTTGCTGACTTATTGGCTCAGTACACATGTTACCGGTATCGATAAAGCCTCGTAATTCAAGCTCAGTCTCTCCTAAGTTAAGCTTACAAGTCACCACATACCGAGCTTGTATATTTTTTTGCCAAAAGCTGCGCCATTTTATCTCTGCCCACTTCGAGGAAATAATGGCAAGTAAGCTGCACAATACAATATAAAAAATGAAAGAGCGCCCGACTAATAAAGGCTGCACTGCCGTTAATAATCCTCCTAAAAAGATGGTTGCTACAATTAATACTCCCGCTTGTTTTAACAGCATGTGAAAGCGAAATGAAAACGCTATTCCAACTAGTATCAACGCACTAAAAATACTTATTAAAATAGAAGTATCGAATACGGCACTTACTACTCCGCTACAAAATGCTGCACTTAATGCTCTCTTTTTTGTAACATACACACCTGTTATTTCTTTTGTAAATAATACTAATACATAATTAAATAGTGTATTGATTATGATCAGCCATTCTCCAACCATGCTTCGCTTCCTCCTAATGGTAGATTACCATTATAAACATGTTAGAAAATGTCACTTCATTGTATTCATTTCGAAAATGTTTTAGACAAAAACTTGCAAAAAATAAAAAAAATCGACGAAACTATTAGTAGTTTCATCGATTCCTTTGTTGATTAGCCTCGGTTTTTACGATTACGTAAGAACGTTGGGATATCTAATGCATCTTCTTGTTGATAGTTCTGTGTTTGACGTGGCGCTTCTTGCACATATTCTTGTCGCGTAGGCGCTTGTGGTGCTTGTTGTTGTTGTGTCGCTGCCATTTGACGTGCGCCTAATGTTTGGCGAGAATTTGTCTGTTGACGTTGAGCTAACAAATCATCTGAGAATCCAGTAGCAATGACTGTCACGATAATTTCATCGTTTAAATTTTCATTAATAACAGAACCAAAAATCATATTTACTTCTTCATCTGAAGCAGAGGCAACGATATCTGCTGCTTCTTGTACTTCAAATAAACTTAAATTTGTGCCGCCTGTTATATTCATGATGACACCTTTTGCACCGTCAATTGACGTTTCAAGTAATGGACTAGAAATTGCTTTTTTAGCAGCTTCTGTTGCTCGATTTTCGCCAGTAGCAATACCAATCCCCATAAGAGCAGATCCTTTATCAGACATAATCGTTTTTACGTCTGCAAAGTCAAGGTTAATTAATCCAGGTGTAGCGATTAAATCTGAAATCCCTTGTACACCTTGGCGAAGTACGTTATCTGCTTCACGGAATGCTTCTAACATCGGTGTTGATTTATCAACGATTTGTAAAAGCTTATCATTCGGTATAACGATTAACGTATCAACGGCTTCTTTCATACCACCGATTCCACCGATTGCTTGCATTTGTCGTTTACGCCCTTCAAATGTAAATGGACGCGTTACAACACCTACTGTTAATGCACCTAAATCACGTGCAATTTGCGCGATAACTGGTGCAGCACCTGTACCAGTACCTCCGCCCATTCCGGCAGTAACGAATACCATATCGGCCCCACGAAGTACTTCTTCAATTTGCTCACGGCTTTCTTCAGCAGCCTTTTTACCTACTTCAGGGTTTGCACCTGCTCCTAAACCACGCGTTAATTTTCCACCAATTTGTAATTTATAATCAGCTTTTGACAGATTCAAAGCTTGTGCATCTGTATTTACTGCAATGAAATCTACACCTTGCACACCATGTTCAATCATGCGGTTGACAGCGTTATTTCCGCCACCACCTACACCGATTACCTTAATGACAGCAAGTTGGTCAACACTTGTATCGAAATCTAACATTGTTTCTCCTCCTACTTCACTCGACTTTTATCGTAAGCTTCTATTCAAAGAATTTATTGAAAATATTTTTCGCTTTATCGATAACACTTACTTTATTACTACTGTCAATATGTTCTGCCTGATGCGATTGTTTTTTAGAAGGAGTTGGCTGAGCAATTACAGGAGTAGAATGCGTTCCTGAGCTCCTACCATAAAACTTATCATCTAAATGCGCATATCTTATTAAGCCAACTGATGTCGTAAAGGACGGATCTCGCACCCCAATATAATCTGGGATATATATTCTTACGCGAGTTTGCATCACTTGGCGAGCAAGTTGAGCAAGACCTTCTAATTGAGCTACTCCACCAGTAATGACAACACCACCAGGTAAATCGCGAACACCTAAACGTGCTAATTCATCTAATACAAGTTCGAACAGCTCTTCTAAACGGACACCGATAATTTCAGAAATATAACGTTGGCTATATTGATCTGTTGTATCTGTGCCAACAACAGGTACTTCAAATAATTCATCATCTGAAGCATCATCATAGAAAGCATGTCCATATTGTTTTTTAATTTTTTCAGCTTGTTCCGTTGGTGTTTTCAAAACAATGGATAAATCTTTTGTAATATGATCACCACCAACTGGAATGACGCCTGTATGTGTTAGTAAGCCTTCTTCAAATACGGCAACAGTTGTAGAACCACCACCAAGGTCTATATAGGCTGTTCCTTGGTTTTTCTCGTCCTCTGTTAATGCAAAATATCCTGCAGCTAAAGGCTGTAAATAAATTTCGCGAATTTGTAATCCAGCACGTTCTACACAACGTAATACATTATGTACTAACGTTTTTGATGTTGTGATCATAGTGGCGTCCATTTCTAAACGAATTCCAATCATACCACGTGGATCTTTTATTTCGTCTAGATTATCGACAATAAATTGACGAGGAATCAAATTGACTAATTCTCTTTCTGGTGGTATTGACATTACTTGTGCAGACTCAATAACTCGTTCTAAATCTTCATCACCGATTTCACGGTTATCACTATTAACAGCAACTACACCTTTTACTTGTTGTAAAACAGTTTGATTTGCTGGTACACCGAGTACTACTTCTTCAATTTTAATTCCTGTCATTCTTTCAGCTTGGTCTATAGCTTTATTTATTGATTGTACTGTTGCATCAATATCTACAATGGCACCTTTACGTATTCCATTTGATTTAACGTTACCGACGCCAATAACATGCAATTGTTGATCGCTCATTTCACCTATTAGAACTTTAATAGAGGAAGAACCAATGTCTAGAGAAATATAAATATCTTGATGATTCAACTCGCTGCACCTCCTTCAAATACTCTTAATGTTCATTCTATTGTAAATTTCCATTGTTGTCTAAGTAAAATCATATCTGTAATCAAATTTTAACGTGATTCGGATGATTTTTCACTCATTTTCATTTTTCTTTCTTCAAATTTTGTTAATAATATTCTTCTTATAACAGCTATGTTTTGGAATAAACGCACACCGAATGCAAAAATGGCAGCTAAATAAAGATCAACTCCTATATGGACACCTAAAAAGGCTAGTCCTGCAGCTAGTGCAATATTAAAGAAAAAACCTGATATAAATACTTTATCATCATAAACTTGCTGTAATTGCGCTCTAATACCACCGAACATCGTATCAAGTGCGGCTAGCACAGCAATAGATAAATAGTTTTCATATATGGCAGGAATCTGAATATCGGTTAAAACGCCAAGTGCTATCCCTAATATTAAACCTAACAGTGGTAACCACATATTCTATTCCCCTTTATTTTTTTCGACTAAATACGTATTTGTTAAAGTATTTGTTGTAGATTCTGCTATAGTAATTTTACTTTGAACTTCATTTACTTGCAGTTCAAAATTATCAATATAGAACTCGTCCATAAACGAAGATGCGAGTAAATGGTTGTACAATTTATTTGCTAACTCAATGGAAGGGGTTATGATTTTCACTTCCACATCAGAGTTACTGATTGGGATACTATTAATCGTCGTTTTTCCGTTAATATCGCGTATAGCCGTAGTGTGTAGTAGACGCTGTCCGTCAATTTCTATATACTGTCCACTTTGCCGGTAAATATCATTAACTAACCGAAACAACAGCTCTGGGGGAATAGGACCTATTTTGTAGCCATACAGTATCAGTTCTTCTGCTGGCTTAATAGAAAGTGTTAATCCTGGCCCTTCCACAGGTAATAATCCTGCTCGGCGTTGGTATTCATCGACCGTTTCACGTAATAAGATTTCAGGATTACTAAACTCTGCGTCCTCATACTTACTCACAATATCACTAAGAGAACGAATATTTGTTAACAGCTCTGAATGCCTTTTTTTCTCTTCCGAAAGTTCTTGGCGGATTTCCCAGATATCACGTGTATCACGAACATCAGTAGGACTTTTAACAGTATTATACTGTACGGCGAGCATGATGCCGATAACGAATGAAATGAGTGTAATATGCATGTATTTTTTCTTCGTCATATTTTCCCCTCCAATTAGCTTTCTTCAGTAATGGAAGGCATTTGAATGTCGTTACTTTTTTCAAGTGTTACGTTAATTCGTTCATTAAGCAGTTGGTCAAATACACCACCCACAAGCTCTAACGATGCGATTAAGACATCTTGGTTGCCGACAGCTTCAATGACAAAAGGTGCTGGAAATTGTTTGCCATCTACTGTGATAACCGGACCATTACAGCTTATGTACGAATTCGTTTTCAATCGCTGTCCATTAATTGAAATTGCTTCTGCACCAGCAATTTTCAACTCAGTAAGTACTTTAAAAATATGACTTTCATGCACAATGTAATCGTTTGGATTTGTGGAGTTTGGATCATACTCTCCATCTGCTAACGTTAATTTGATACCTTGTCCTTCCCCAGCTATTTCTCCAAGCAATAAACGCAGCCTCTCAGCCTCATGAACTAAGCTTTCATACTCTGCTTCATTTGAAGTAAACTCTTTTTCATAACTACGAATTTTTTTCTGTAAATCAGCTAGCTCGTCCGCTAATTCTTTATTACGCTCTTGCTGTTCAATAAGTTCCGCACGATATGTTTCCTGCTGCTGATAATGAATATTGGAAATGGAACTTACTTGTTGTTTATCCTTCGAAAGGTTGTACGAGTAGCCAATAATAAAGCCCGTAATAATACAAACAATTAACAGCATAAAATATTTACGCTGAAAAATAATTGTTTTTTTATTGTGCTGACCCTTCTTCATCTTGTTCCACTTCCTGTTCTTCACCTACAGTATCAATTTTCAACGAATATTCGTCTGAATAAGAACGATAGTAGGAACCAACTTCTATATCAATTATCCCCTTCTCATAGCTTTCTTCACTTTCGATTTGAGCTATAATCGACGGATAGTAGTTCAGCTTACTAGCAAGCGTAGTTATTTCTGCTCGAACTTCGTAGCCATCATTCATATACAGTGTGATGGAATATGGATCTGCACTTGTAGGCGTTGCATTTATTTGAGAAATAAGCGCAAGTACTTCTTTATCAAGCTTTCCTAATTGCTTTAATAAACGCTTGCGCAACTCCTCATCGTCAAAAGATAAGAAAATAGGTGCATCAATCGGTACTGCTTCACTTTTTTCATCTAAAATAACGCCATTTTCTAGCATTGGATAAAATTGATTATCTTTCGATATATACGCAACCTTTTGCCATTCATCCACTTTTATTTTTACTGTTGTGAGTAATTTCCGTTCTACTGTTACAGATTTTACCCAACTATTATTCATTAATGCGGCTTCTACTTCTTTTTTTCTAAAGCCCCAAATCGAATTGTTTAATTTTAAACTAGATTGTTCTTGATAATACATCTCATCTGCAATGACATTACCACTTACTTCTATTTTTTGAATATCGCTATAAGGCGATTGGAAGTAAAGAAGTAAAATAAGGATGAGCACAAACAGGGTCGTTAAAACAATAAATTTAAAATTTGTACGTTTTCTACGTTTTTCTCTCAAAGTCGGTATACGGTCTTCAATATCTATTACTTTTTCCATTCTTTACTCCCTCCTTCCCACTATTGGCGACATTAATTATAAGCGCAACTGTTAACCAAATAACAAGAAGCGAAGTACCGCCGTAACTAATAAATGGTAAAGTAACGCCAGTAACCGGCAACAACCCTATAACGACACCAATATTTAAACAGGCTTGAATAGCAATCATGGATGTTAATGCAGAAATAATGTAAAACTGTTCCAAGCTATATGCTCTGATAGCAAGCGCATAGCCGCTATATAAAAATAGAGCAAATAACACAAGTACAACAATACCACCAACAAATCCTATTTCTTCTAATATAATTGAAAAAATAAAATCATTTTGTGGCTCCGGCAAATATAGATATTTTTGCCGACTTTGTAAAAATCCATGACCAAACAACCCAGCAGGTCCTATCGCAAGCAAAGACTGCACCGCCTGGAACCCACTCCCAAGCGCGTCCGCCCATGGGTTTAAAAAGGCTTCAATCCGTTTTAAACGATAGGGTGCCGAAATGATTAAGAAAACTAGTCCTGCAGCCCCTATTAATATAATTAAAACGTAAAGCCTAATCGGATACTTGGCAATAAACAACAGAACAAAAGCAGTAACAACTAATATAAAAACCGAGCCAAAATCTGGTTGTAGCATAATAAGCGTCGCTGGAATAAATAAAATGATGAAGTGTTCAAGCTTGACTACACGTTCATAGGTTTTTGCTTTTGCTAAACGGACACTTAAATACAGTAAAGTCGTTATTTTAACTAGCTCGGCTGGCTGTAATGTGAGTGGACCGAGGCCAATCCAACTTCTTGAGCCATTACGCCAAATACCGATACCCGGTATCAATACAAGCACTAACAGTATGAGAGAAAATACGTATAATAATAGTGCTTGCTTTTCTGTTATCGCTGGCCATTTTGCAACGATAACAAACACCACACAGGCAAGTATAAAATAGATGAATTGTTTCAAATAAAAAGGCGTTTGCCCTTCGTAATGTACTGAACTCCAATATGTACTAGCTGAGTAGACAAATATAATACCAACTACAGATAACATACAGGCGCAAAATACGAATAGCCTTTTATATTGATGTGTCAGCGAGGGCATCCTTTCTATAATAAGTTGTTAGACTAGTTTCATTACACTGTCTATAAACAGGTCACCACGAATTTCGAAGCTATCATACTGGTCCCAACTTGCACAAGCAGGTGATAATAATATGACGTCTCCCGGCTCAGAAAGTTTTGCTGCGAATACGGTAGCATCTTCTACATTTGTTGCAGCAATCGTTTGTTGAATTCCGCAAGATTTTGCGAATTCAATAAAACGTAAACCTGTTTCACCAAAGGCAACGACCGCTTTCACATTGTGCATTGCAGGACGTAAATCTTCAAAAGAATGTCCACGATCTAAGCCTCCTGCAAGAAGTACGATTGGCTGTGAAAAAGCTTCAAGTGCACTTTTAGTTGCTAAGCAATTCGTTGCTTTGGAATCGTTATATACTTTTACCCCTTTCCACTCTCGTACAAACTGTGTTCTATGACGAACACCAGTAAAGGTAGATAACACTTCCAAAATAGCTTCTCTTGAGCAGTTTGTTAGTAATGCAGCTGCAATAGCACATAATACATTTTCTAAATTATGTTTCCCTGGTAATGCGATTGTAGCTCGATCAACAAAATGTTCGCCATTCCAATAGATAGCCTTTTCATCAGCACTAATACCTAGTTCTGACTTACCTTTCGTTGTGAACGGAATTTTTTGCGCATTAGATTTTGCCGCATACTGACAAACTATTTCCTGATCTGCATTGTAAATAAAATAATCTTCTTGATCTTGATTGCGCGTAACATTAAATTTTGCATTTGCATAATGTTCGAAAGTACCATGATAATCTAAATGTGCATCGTACAAATTCGTTAATATAGCAATATGCGGTTTAAACGTATGCGTCCCCATTAGCTGGAAACTTGAAAGCTCTGTCACAATCACATTATCTACTGATGCTTCTGCAGCAACTCCACAAGCTACTGTTCCGATATTACCGGCTATTAGTGGGTTCTTATTTCCTCTAGCAAGTATTTCATAAATAAGGGTTGTCGTTGTCGTTTTACCATTAGACCCTGTAATGCCGATAAATGGCGCCTCACTAACTAAATATGCAAGCTCCATTTCGGTAATGACTGGCAATTCACGGTTTATTGCCTCTGCAATAATCGGATTGCTATAAGGAATCCCTGGATTTTTAACGACTAACTCAAATCCCTCATCTAGTAAATCTTCTGGGTGTCGCCCACAAATAACGGTAATACCTTTAGCTAGCAAGCTTTGCGCTTCTGGATTTGCATCAAAAGGCTTGGCATCATTTACTGTGACAAATGCCCCTAGCTGATGTAAAAGTTCCGCAGCAGCTACACCACTTTTTGCTAATCCCAAAACTAATACTTTTTTATGTTCAAATTCTTTGAACTCGATCATACGAACGCCTCCATAATGACTGCAATTAATGCGACAATTAACCCGGTTGACCAGAATACGAGTACTACTTTCCATTCTGACCATCCTGATAACTCAAAATGATGGTGAATTGGGCTCATTTTAAATATTCTCTTTTTACGTAGTTTATAACTACCTACTTGTAAAATAACGGATAAGGTTTCGATTACAAAAACTAAACCGATTAATAATAGCAATAATTCTGCCTTTACTAAAACAGAAATCATCGCAAGTGCGCCACCTAGAGCAAGAGAACCCGTGTCTCCCATAAAAACTTTTGCAGGGTTCGCATTAAAAATGAGAAAGCCTAATAAAGCACCTGTTACGGCAAAAGCAAAAAGAGCGATGTCTGCTTGATCATTAAATAAAGCAATCACACCAAAGGCAGCAAATGCTATAGAGGCAGTTCCTGCAACTAGGCCATCTAAACCGTCCGTTAAGTTAACAGCATTTGAGAAACCGACTAACCAGAAAATCAAAAACGCTATATAAAATAATCCAAAATCAAGCTTTATGTCAGTAAAAGGTATCATGATTGAAGTATCAAATGTACCTAAACGAAGTAACATAAACGCAGCGATTGAAATAATAATTTGACCAACTAATTTTTGTAACGATGTTAAGCCTAAATTGCGTTTAAAGATAACTTTAATTCCATCATCTAAAAAGCCGATAACGCCGAATCCTACTAAAACAAGTAATAAAACAACCGTTTGTGTTGTGAATAAATTATAAATACTCCCTGCAATTAACGTAGTCGCAATGATTGATATGACAAACAGAATACCTCCCATTGTTGGTGTACCTGCTTTTTTCATATGTGATTGCGGTCCCTCTTCGCGTATGCTTTGACCAAATTTCAACCTTCGGAGCATGGGAATCCCGATTGGAGCTAATATCACTGTTAGTACAAATGATATGGCTAAAATGGTCATTGTTGTTGCAAGTGTCATGTTAAATCTCCTTTAATTCTTCTATCTAGATTGACATCCTTCATAATAATAGTTGTTTTATGCTTATTTTAAAAGAATGTTAATAAAATTAGTTTGATAAATATAAATGGATTGTTCCATCCTGCTCAATTTTTTCTCCAGCATGTGGCATCTGATCCAATATTATCTTTCCTTCGCCATGCCATTCAATTTTAAATGGATAATATTGCTGAATTACCTCATCAATTGTTTTGCCTACAAAATCAGCCACTTCAACCATAATAGGATCTGTCCAAGTCGTCACCTTGTCAATTTGCTCAGTCGATTTTTCGATTCCTACTATTGGTGCTACATCTTCAATTATTTGACCTACAATAGGGGCTGCAATCACGCCACCAAATTGAAGATGACTTTTAGGATTATCAATTGCTACATAGACAATGATTTCTGGATTATCAGCAGGAGCGAAGCCAATAAAAGATACGATATAGTCGCCTTGTTTATAGCGCCCATTCTCCACTTTTTGCGCTGTCCCTGTTTTACCACCAATACGAAGGCCTTCCCTAAATGCTTGTTTCCCTGAACCTCTTGCTACAACAGACTCAAGAGCATTTCGAACTTGGGCAGATGTTTCCTCGCTAATGACTTGTTTTTTCATTTCAGGTTGCGATTCGGTAATCACACCATCTTCACTCATAATCTTTGAAACTACATAAGGGGTATAAAGCTTTCCTCCATTAATGGCGGCGGCAACTGCTTGCATTTGCTGAATTGGTGTAACAGATATACCTTGGCCAAACGATGTTGTTGCATGTTCAACTGGGCCAAAGCCTTCTTCCGAAAATAATATACCACTTGCCTCACCAGCAATATTAGAGCCTGTTTTTTTCCCAAAGCCAAAGTCTTTTATATATTGTAAAAGCTTTTCTGCACCAACTCTTTGCCCTAATTCAATAAATCCAGGGTTACAAGAATTTTCAACTACTTCTAAAAACGTTTCATCATGATGGCCTTCACGCTTCCAACAGCGTAATTTAGCCCCTTCCACTATGACATAACCAGGGTCATGAAAATGATCATGTTCAAGATCTACAACCCCTTCTTCTAACGCAGCACTTAACGTAATGATTTTAAAAGTCGATCCTGGCTCGTACGTCATAAATACCGGTAAGTTTCGGTTATATATTGTGGAATCTACTTTCGCGAAATCAGCCGGATCATATGTGGGAAAAGAAGCTAACGCAAGAATTTCTCCAGTATTTGGATTCATTGCTACTCCAATGGCTTGATCCGCATCATAACGAACCATCGCTTGCGACAGCTCGCGTTCTACAACTTGTTGGATTGTTAAATCGATTGTGAGCTCGACGGTAGCGCCTGCCTGGCCTTCTTTCCATTCATCATCGACATGCTCCATCTCCGTATTTTTAGCATCCATAAATAAACGAATCGCTGCATCATTACCTGTCAATAATTTGTCGTACTCATACTCGATACCAGCTAAACCTTGATTGTCATAACCGGTAAACCCTAAAAAGCGGGCTAATAATGACCCAAAAGGATAATATCTCATATAGTCGACACCGCTATATAATCCTTCAATGCCGAGTGCCTGTACAGCTTCTGCTTGTTCTTGCGTAATATTTTTCCCTTCAGGCGCAAGCTTTATAAGATATGCTTTCTTCTGCATTTTTTTTAGTAAACTTGACTCATCTACTTGTAAAATTTGCGCTAATTGTTTAGCTGCCAGCTCCACATTATCATTTTGCGCAGGAATAAAATACAGTGTAGGTGCAAGTTTATTTGTTACAATGACTTCTCCATTTCGGTCGACAATTTCTCCTCGTTCTGTTGCAAATGGAATTTCCCTGTCCCAATTAGCCTTTGCTATTTCAGTTAATTCATCCTGCTGAATAATTTGTACATAAAATAACCTAATAATAACAGCAATCCCATAAAATAAAAAAGCGAACACAATCCATTGTAAACGCTTTTTCGAATGTACTGAAATCCACTTCACTATCTCACACTCCGTTTTTAACAAAGTATGTTTTGAAATGGACTTCTATTCAGTACAACATTAATCTTGAGGTAATTGTTCGCCCTCTATGACTTCTTCCTCAGAAAGAGGAGAAAAAAATTCGGCAGGCGTTTTCAGTTTTACGACAATAGGAGAATTATCTAAAACTTCTGTATTCGCCGACATACTTTGACTTTCGACATATCCTTCTCCAACTACTTCAATTGGTAATTGGGACATTGTTTTATAAATAAGTATGTTACGCAGTGACCAGCCTTCAAAGGACGGAAGAGTGATAACCCCGTCTGTTTTTAAAAATACAAGACTTCCACTTGTGGCTTGTAGCCCTGCTTTGGGATATTGCTCAATAATAGAGCCACCTTCTCCAATAATTACTGGGGTTAAACCTGTGTTAGTCAGTTCAACTTGGACTGTTTCTGCCGATTTATTCGTATAATCTTCCAGTTCCGTTGTTTTTACTTCCGCTACTTCTTCAGGATTAATATTTAAATATTTCAAGCTATTTTCCATAACCGTTTTGAAAATTTCTGCAACCGGTTCTGATCCATACTGACCAGTCGATAACTGCGGCTTTTCAACAGCAATATACATAATTAGCTGTGGATCATCTACTGGTGCCATTCCTAAAAATGAATAAAGGAAATCATTAGCGCCCCAATAGTAGCCTCCACCTTCTTTTGGAATTTGTGCAGTTCCTGTTTTCCCTGCTACTTCATAACCATCTAGCTCGAAGCGTTTAGCTGTTCCATATTCGCTTGTCACTGTAGATGCTAATATTTCTTTTACTTGTTTTGCTGTATCCGCGGATATTGGATTTCCTTTTACGACCGGACTATCATCTAAAATCGTTTCCCCTGTGTTAGAATCGACAATTTTATCAATAACGAAAGGTTGCATCATTTGACCGTCATTGGCGATTGCTGTCATGGCTTGTATAAGCTGCATTGGCGTCACAGTAGAGCCTTGACCGTAAGTAGTTGTTACTTTGTTAATCGGATATTTATCTAAAATCGTTCCGCTTACTTCTCCAGGTAAGTCAATGCCTGTTTTTTCACCAAAGCCAAACTTCTTTAAATAGTCAATAAACGTATCTGCTCCCATTATTTCGAGCAAATGTGCCAT
>DEQI01000106.1:0-6377 GCA_002360295.1 Planococcaceae bacterium UBA3370 | reverse complement strand
TTTGGATCATGGTCATAAATTGTCGAATCTAAAATGGTGTACCTACCTGATTGATATGTGGCATTCGGGTACCAATTATCAGAATCAATTGCGGCTGCAAGGGTAAATATTTTCATGGTAGAGCCTGGTTCAATTACTTCTTCAATCGTTTCATTTAACCAATTCGAGTCAAGTCCCTCACGTGTATCCGGGTCAAACGTTGGTCGTTGTGACATCGCTAAAATCTCACCAGTTTTTGGATTGGCCACAATGGCTGTGATTGATTCCGGATTATATTTGTTATAAACACTCGTCATCGATTCTTCTAAAAAGTTTTGAATAGTTTTATCAAGCGTTAAATAAATGTCGGCTCCATCTTTGGCAGGCTGAATCGATTTCTCTTTATTTGGCAATAAATAGCCGTATCGATCACTTTCATATGTTAGCTTACCTGGCTCTCCTGTAAGTAGATCATTATACGTATATTCAAGACCCATTTTACCGACCGTTTTCACCGTATTATCTTCTTGTTGTTCTTCTTGTGCAAAGCCAATTAAATGCGAAGCAAATGCACCATTTGGGTAATAACGCTTCGTATCACTAATAAAAATAATACCCGGTAGGTCTTGCTCTTCTATTTTAGTCATTACCTCATGACTAATATTGCGCCCTGCAGAACCAAACTCGACTTGATAGGTGTTGCCGCCTTTTGTTAAACGGGCATATATGTCTTGTTCGTCCATGGATATATATTCAGCTAATATTTTCGCTGTCTTAGCAGGATCAACAACATGTTGAGGATTGTTTTTGTTTGTTGTTGCTTTATCACTTACAACAGCAATCAATTTGTAACTTAACGTATCTTCTGCAATAACATTTTCGTTTCGATCTAATATACGTCCTCTATCAGCAGCTAAACTATATTCTTTTGAATATCTAGCAGCTGCCTCTGCTGCTAGCGAATATCCGTTTACCTCACCCGTAGCTTGGATATACACGATTCTCGAAAATAATAGTAAAAAGAGCCCTCCATAAAATACAAACATCAGGAAGGCTCCTCGTTGGAAACGAAATTTACTCTTTTTCATTCTCCCGGCACTACCTTTACATTTTTCTCGTTAAGAGTCAAACCGAGTTCTCTTGCTTTTTCCCATATACGTTCATAAGTTGAAAGCTCACTAACACGTACTTTTAAATCTTCGTTTTGCTTCGAAACTTCTGTAATTTCAGATTCGATTTTTTGAATTTCCATACTAGTAGTTTGGATTTTCCCTTGTTTATGTAATATAGTTACTGCGAATAATGCAACGGCTATTATAAACACAACATACAGCAATTTTTCTCGCTTCGAAATATTAGAATGCTTCTTTTTGTTACTAGTTCCTTTAGATGGTTGATAAGCGGGTTGCTGAGGTTGTGGTAATGTTGCTGGCTGTTGTATATACGGCTGCTGTCTTACTCGTACCGCCATCTTCACCCACGTCCTTTATCATGTAATTTTTCAGCAATGCGTAATTTTGCTGAGCGTGAACGATTATTTGCTTCCAACTCTTCATCAGTAGGCAAAATTGGTTTACGTGTAATTAACTTTAATGTCGGCTTCATATCGTCTGGAATAATTGGTAAACCAGGCGGTAATTCAGGCAACGACGAAGCTTCTTTAAAAATCGTTTTACACAAACGATCTTCTAAAGAATGGAAAGTTATGACACTAATTCTACCCCCGATTGCAAGCAGTTCAATCGCGTCTACTAATGATTCTTCTGCTGCACCAAGTTCGTCATTTACAGCTATGCGAATCGCTTGGAAAATACGTTTCGCCGGATGTCCACCTTTTCGACGTGCCGGTGCAGGAATACCCTCTTTAATTAATTCTACTAACTGACCTGTTGTTTCTATTGGAGACGTTTTTCTTGCCTCCTCAATTTTACGAGCTACTTGCTTTGAAAATTTTTCTTCTCCATAACGGAAAAAAATACGTACTAAATCTTCATACGCCCACTCATTCACTACATGAAATGCTGTAAGTTCAGCTGTTTGGTCCATACGCATATCAAGCGGTGCATCGTGGTGATAACTAAAGCCGCGCTCTGGTGTATCGAGCTGTGGTGATGAAACCCCTAAGTCGTATAAAATCCCATCTACTTTTTCAATATTTAATGCGTATAGCTCGTCCTTCAAATATCTAAAATTTGAATGAACAAAAGTTACACGATCTAAATATTTCTCTAATCGAATTTTTGCGTTTTCTATTGCTGTCATATCTTGGTCAAAACAAATAAGTCGACCTTGAGAGGATAACTGTTTTACTAAATACTCACTATGACCAGCGCCACCTAAAGTACAGTCTACATATACACCATCGGGATTGATGTTCAACCCATCAACAGTTTCTTTTAATAATACGGTTGTATGATCGAACATGCCGCTTTACTCCTTTAATTGCTTCTTAAAAATCAAAGCCTATCATATTTTCTGCGATTTCATTAAAAGACTCTTCAGATTCGTCGTAATACTTGTCCCAAGCTTCTTTCGCCCAAATTTCTATTCGACTCGAAACGCCTAAAATGATACATTCTTTTTCCAATTTAGCGTACGCAACGAGTGTGGAAGGAATATTCATTCGACCTTGCTTGTCCAATTCGACTTCTGATGCCCCCGAAAAGAAGAAACGAGCAAACGCACGTGCATCTTTTTTCGTCATTGGCAATTCTTTTAATTTTTCTTCGAGTTTTCGCCATTCATCCATAGGGTAACCAAAAATACAGTTATCTAATCCGCGCGTAATAACGAACGTTTCGCCTAACAATTCTCGGAACTTCGAAGGGATAATTAAACGCCCCTTCACATCAACGGAATGCTGATATTCTCCCATGAACATGCTACTCACCCCACTTTACTAAATAATGTACCACAACCCACCACTTTTCACCACCCATTTCAAATAAATGTTGACACTAATTGTGAAATTGTGTATTTAGACCTTACTACACAGTACTTTTTTATCAAAAGGGTAAATTTGTTCTATTCCGCAAGTTGTATTTTTTCTCATTTTCAATCACATTTAATAGTATTTTTTTGATACCAAATACCCAGTATGCACTCAAAAATCAAGACACAAAAAGCCCCTAGGTATCAAATACCGAGGGGCTTCATTTTAAATTACCGAAAAGAATTAAGATAAATATTTATCATTTATAACAAATAACATAAGTAATTCGACGTATTTCAATAGATATATTCGATTATATCATTACGACATTATGATAGTTAGAAGGAACTAATTCTAACTCCATCAAATCATCAATCAACGTCGGACCATACTGATTTAAATATTGATACGGGTTATACATACGTTCTTGGAAACTGTTGCTCGGATATAGCTCTGCAGCAATTTGATTGAATTGACGAACAGTCACTTCATGCTTATTTAAAATTTGTTGTGAAATTTTATTACGTAAATAATCAAGTTGCAGCACATGATACTTCTGATTTTTTTCAAGTACATTGTGTAACGCAAGCTGTTGCTGTTGTAAATGTTGCTCAAGTTTAGTGTATTGTTGAAGTAAAAGTGCTTGTATTTCATCAATTTGCTGTTGCGCCTCGTAATCTTGCACACTTTCGATAAATGCCTCTTTTAAGCCTTCCACTTTTCCAGCAACTATCTCTTCAAATGTCAGTTTGTATTGTTCAACTAACGAATCAACCGATCGCGTAATAAGTGAAATATTTAAACGCGGAACAAAAATAGGCATTTGTAATTGTAGACTACGGAACGCATTTTTCAACGTAGCCCAATAAGCTAGCTCCCCTGGACCACCGACAAACGCTAGTACCGGTATCGCCATTTCTTGCATAAGCGGACGCGTCACAACATTATTACTCAAAAATTCCGGATTCTGCTCAGCAATCGTTAAAAGCTCTTGTTTCGTCAATTTAATCTGACCTAACACATTAATAAATTGACCCTCTTTTCTTTCAAGTAAAAAACGCTCCCCATCCTTTACATAAAAAAGATTCGCATTTGTTGCTATTGCCTCAATGGGTGTCCCATAACCAGCAGCAGCTAATCGTGCCTCACCATCTACCACCGCATAAGCAATCTCTTCATTTCGCTCTATAATGGCTTTAAAATAATCTTTCTCATATTGACGAAAAGGCCCAAAAGCTGAATCTACCATTAGTAGTCCATATTTCGAAAATAAATCAGTCATTAATGCTGTAAAAAACGCTGTAAAAGTTAAACTGTCACGCAAATGTGAGATGACTGTATTTAACAATTGCTTCGTATAAGCCGTTTCACCAAAATCAGCAAATACAGTTTGAATCAGTCGTTCCATTTCCTCATAATTGATTGGTGTAGTCGAAGCCATCGTTTTACGTTTAGTACGTTCTCCATAACCTCGTTTTTTCACCATACCATCCGTTATTGTAAACGTATGATTAATTTCCTCTAAATCATGATCTTCACCAGCAATCCAAAATAGCGGAACGACAGGATGCCCCAACTTTTCACATTGCTCTTTTGCTAATAAAATGACCGTAATCGCTTTATAAACAGAATACAGTGGTCCTGTTAAAATACCCGCTTGCTGACCGCCAACAACGACATATGCCCCATTCGCAAGTTCTTGTAAATGTTTTTCCGCCTTTTCCGATAGTCCAAATGGTTCCATATACAAACGTACAACTGCACTTAATTGTTCTGTACGATATTGTTTACCTTTTAAATAATCAGCACGCTCCAGAAACGATGTATCGTTATATTTAAAGTCAAAAAAGGAATGTATTGCCTCATCCTCAGACCAATAATGAGCTAACAATTCATTTTGTACTGGTAATGTTCGTTGTTCCAGCTTCATTAAAAAACTCCTCTACTTTCTATCACTCTACGTTTGTTGTTCACAATGTATAAATGTTTTTATTTTCTATTCTTGTTTATCCCACTGCACTTATTGTAATCGTTCACAGCCATTTCGAAAAAGAATTTGCTTATACCGAAACAAATTCCATTACATTAAGAACAAGTCCAGCTACACAAATGAATAAGTAACTCGTACTAAGTATAATAAAATACACACGCCAAATTTTTTTAAATAGTTGCAAAACATTAATTTCTTTTTGCGTGCGCCAATCCGAGTATGTAAAAGCAAGAGCTATAAAAATAGCCATAATAATGACCGGAATAACAATGGATATGTCCCAAATACTATTGACTGCGATTGGAACGGAAAAGAACAATAGCAGCGTTACGACATCCGCAGCAAATCCGAATGACTTTACATTACTCAATTTCATTTTACGACAAACATAGTATGTAATGATTAAGGCGATAATAGGGCAAATAATAAACATTGCAAATACAAATTGTAGTATTTTCACATTTTCTCACCGCTCTCCTCAACAGCTAATAATAGTCTATATAAAATTTGTAATGTAGGCAGCTCATGTCCTACTCCATTTGCTTTTCGAAGCACAGCCCCCACAATTGTGTCCACTTCAGACTTTCTATTTTGTAGTCTATCTGCAAGCATCGAGGAAGTATTAGTAGCAGTCCGCTCACATAAATCATACACCGATTCAAAAGGAAATGTTCGTTCCATGCTCGGAAAAGCCGTCATTAACTCTTTATATAATTGACTTAACAAGTAGTAAGCATGCTCATTTCGAATTAATTGCCCATTTTTCACTTCAAGGATGGCCGTTAACGGATTAATAAAACAATTAAGCAAGGCCTTTTCAAATAACATTTGTTCCGCATCACACTTTTGTTGAACAAAAAATGCTTCATGATTAATTGTTTCTAGTAATTCTATAACTCGCTCATTCCCTCGGGCAACAGCTAGCGTTAATACCCCTTTCCCTCTATGCGTAACAGATGTTTCATCCTCTTTTTGCGCCCCGAATTGGACGGACCCAAATGTAATATGCTCATTCGGTAATGTAAGCACTTCTTCAAAATGAGCTAATCCATTTTGCAAAAATAATAGTGGCACATCGCATGGAATTTTAGCGAGCATCGGATAGATTGATTGTAATGCACTATATTTAGTAGCTACAATAACAATCGTGTCACCCTTTATATCTAACTTTGCACTCGCCTGTACACGAAACGTTTTTTGTTGGCCTGTTAGTTCATAGCGAGTAATACCGCGCTCTCTAATTTTTTTCGCTTGCTCATCACGTCTCGTGATAACGGTTACAGCATACCCCGCTTCACATAAATAACTAGCCGTCAATAACCCTACTGCACCCGCACCTATAATATGTATTCTCGTCATTTGTCCACCTCTTCACTTGTAGAATAGGGCTCGGAAGTTACCTGTGTTTTGTAAGGTGTGCCACGAGTGAGCTTTACGATACAAACTATAAAACCTCAGTTTCCAACAGTTAAATTC
>DEQI01000289.1:4255-6173 GCA_002360295.1 Planococcaceae bacterium UBA3370 | reverse complement strand
ATTACCCCATCGCGAACAGCTTTCATTAATGCAATTCGTCCTCTAGGAGACTGCGATTCATCACTTTCCATATGAACATAAGTTGGGCAGCTTGTCAGACAAAAGCCGCATCTCATACAATCGAGTAATAGATTTTCATCAACATGTGTTTGAAATGATTGCTGCACTTTTTGCTGTAAGCTAGTTTCCAACATGAACCACCACTCTTTTTTTAGTTTCCTTCGCAAATACTTTCCCTGGATTCATAATATTATTTGGATCAAAGGCTTGTTTAATATTTTTCATAACAGCCATTCCAACCGGTCCAATTTTCCATTCTAAGTATGGGGCCTTCATTTCTCCAACGCCATGCTCTCCTGTAATCGTTCCCCCTAACGCTAATGCTGCTTCAAATATTTCCTCAAAGGCTGCTTCAACTCGTGACATTTCATCTTCATCACGAATATCTGTTAAGCAAGTTGGGTGTAAATTGCCATCACCTGCATGGCCAAATGTAGCAATATTTACATCATATTTTTCCGAGATGGCATTTATCTTTTGAACCATTGCCGCTAGCTCTGACCTTGGCACTGTAGCATCCTCTAAAATCACGGTCGGCTTGAGTTTCGATAATGCAGACAAAGCGACACGCCGGCCTGTTTTAATTTGCTCTGCTTCTTGTTCATCTTGAGCAATTTGTGTAAAAATGGCCCCATTTTCTTTTGCAATACGCACCATCTCATTGACATCTTGCTGTACTTGATGGATGTCACCATCTTGCTCTAATAACAGCATCGCCTCTACTTCCGTTGATAAGCCAATTTGCATAAACTGTTCGACCGCTGTTATCGTTTTTTTATCTAGAAACTCTAAAGTTACAGGTATAATTTTATTCGCAATAATCGTCGAAACGGTATGTGCTGCCTTTTCTAAAGAATTGAAATAAGCGATACTCGTCATTTTATGCTGTGGTAGTGGAATGAGCTTTAGTGTCATTTCCGTTACGATACCTAATGTTCCTTCTGCCCCAACGAATAAAGACGTTAAATCGTAGCCGGCTACATCCTTGGCAAGCTTGCCACCTGTTTGCAATACATCGCCATTTGCTAATACAACTTGTAGCCCTTTTACATAATCTTTCGTAACGCCGTATTTTAAACCGCGCAAGCCTCCAGAATTCTCGCTCACATTTCCACCTATAGTCGATATTTTCATCGAGCTCGGATCAGGCGGATAAAATAGGCAGTGCTGCTCCACAAATTCACATAGCTTAGCTGAAATTAAACCAGGCTGGACCGTAATCGTTAAATTCTCCTTATCAAAATCAAGTATTTGATCCATCCGATGAAAGAGCAATACAACTCCACCATTAAATGGCACAGTTCCAGCTGCCAGGTTTGTTCCTGAGCCACGTGGCACAATCGGAATGTTAAATTCATTACATACTTTTACGACAGCAGAAATTTCCTCCGTATTGGCAGGCGAAATGACTAACTCAGGTAATCGCTGAAAATTAGCTGTCGCATCATAAGAATAGGCTAGTAAGTGTGCCACAGAGCTTTTCACATAGTTCTCTCCAACAATTTGAATAATTTTTTCTAGCGCTTGTTTATTAATAACGCTCACCTCATGCTAATTTTTATATTCTTATAAATAGTTTATTATTTAGAATTTTTAAATTATATAGTCTGAGAGATTAAATTTATGAACAATCCATTTTGTTTTTTGTTTCTGCAGTATAAATTTTTTATTTTTTTAGGGATATATGTAGGGGTTTTATGATTCAGAACAACAATTCGCTTTGCTCATAAACCGTGCACTTAGTGTTAAGGGATTAAATATAAGGAAGGTCAACCTAGAAATGATTTCTGCTTTGAGTGGAATATCAAAGCATGAGGTTCCTCACAATATGATCTTTAAGCATATAGCTTCTTTCCTA
>DEQI01000289.1:0-4092 GCA_002360295.1 Planococcaceae bacterium UBA3370 | reverse complement strand
AAGAGGATTCGTTAAATAAAATGACGGAGGAACTGATGATAACTCACTATTATTTAGGATGGTTCAACAACTTTTTCCCAGAGAAGCTTTGCAAAGTGATACAGAAGGATATTAGTAATAGAAAATCACTTGTAATGATTAGCTCTAATCCTTCATTTTATGAAGAGGTTGGTGCTACTGAACGCTCGTGGTTCGATCAGGCTAACATTCTGTTTGATGAATATCATTTAATTAATTATCGCGTCCAGAAGGAAGATGCCCAATTATTACTACAAAATGCATCAGTTATTTTCTTGTTGGGCGGAAATACCATTAAACAAAATGATTTTTTAATTGAATACGAATTATTTAAAGCAATAAAAAAAAGCAGAGCTGTTGTAATGGGCGCAAGCGCTGGTGCCATCAACATGTCCGCTAAATGGTTATGCTCGAAAAATTTTGGATATAACGTTGATATAAGCTCTGTTTACAACGGAATCGGCCTTGATGATTTTTCCGTCCTGTCTCATTTTGATCTTGAAAATAATATGACAGTAGTTCTAAACGAATTATCGGCATTGTCGGAAGCAATTAATATTTATGCATCCAACAAAGATTGCGCTGTACGTGTAAAAGGAAACAAAATTGACATTTACGGCAACGTATATCTAATTTCAAATTCCATAATGCAAAAATTAGAAGAGACGCTTTAGTTTTGGTTTTCTAAACAATGGTCATTTATTATTTTACTGAAAAATAACACCTATTGATTGAACTGTACTTTTGGTATAGTTCATTTTTGAATTTATATTTATCTAAGCAAGTCATACCACTTTTGAAGTAGATGTTAAAAAACACAATTCCTCTTCAAGAATTGTGCCGATTGTTGAAAATCGTTATCAAACTAAAGCCAATGATATTGTTTTATACCACATATTTTCTTACTACATAAACTGATAGTATTAATAAAATGGTAAGAACAAAAACAATTATCATTGGATCATTCTTAAAACCAATACCACCCAGTGTGATTAAAATTGCCCCCAATACAATTTGAGATCCCCCCAGAATATCTGCCACTTTCTTTTTATCTTTAACATATTTGTTTCGTACAAAAGTTAATAATTCGATTCGTTGTTTTACTCCTATTATATAACCCAATATTAACAATATTATTCCTATAAATTTATAGATTTACATTCAAATTTGAAATCCTCCTCTAATAGTATATTGAAGTAGCCGTAGTCTAACAAACACGCAATTCCTTAATTTACGCTTGATTATACATGGAATTGCAAACTACACTTGAGGAGAGTTACTCAAGTAAATAGCGCTTTAACAAAAACAAGCGCTAATCCTTTTTACAGAATCGCACTCGTTAGCTTAATATTTATACTTTTTTTACCATTCGCACTTGTTTTAAAATATGTCCATCGAACTCTTCATCAGATTCTTTAACTATTTCAAACCCTTTAGCTTCATAAAAGTTCATGCCAATCTTATTATCTTTTTCAACATTTATATAAATTTCTTTTATACCTTCTAATTCTTTAACCGCTTGTTGTATCAATGCAGTACCAATCCCTCTCCCCTGGAATTGTGGATAAAGATAAATAGCAGCCAATTCGATCTTTCCACCATCTTTTATTGGGGAGTAATTTGCAAAACCGACAACTTCCCCTTCAACTTCTGCGACGTAAACAATAGAACGCTCTATACGTAATTTCATACTTTCATCACTGTAATTTAATTTTAAGAAATTATTTTGTACTTCTATGGGAATTATGCCTTCATATGTGGCATTCCAAGTTGTTTTCGCTATGAGTTGAACTTGTTTTGTATCTTCATATTGCATCTTACGAATAGTAATATTCATGTAAAGGCCCCCTTTAATACGTCTGTATAAAATAATTAGACCAAAATGTCTATATTCCTCTTCAACTCTATTGCCCTATCGTTTAAGTACAATCTTTCACAAAAACAATTCTATCATTACCATATGTATTCAATTTTACTTAGAATTCTTCCTCCTATAAATGGCCCTTTTTATGAAGAAATACGCTTTTCTTTAATAATAGTAGTTTCTATTAGCTTAAGTACAAAAGTCGGTAATTACTTTTACCAAAAAAGGAATTACATTTTACACAAAAACGTATTGCTTCAATATAAATTATTATTTTTGGGGAGTGTTTTGTAAAAACCTGTTATACAAATAACACCTATTATTCTTAATATGCTGTTACCTATTATAGAATCCTGGATAGTTAATCCACCCATAAAAAAGCCACTCAACAGTAGAAGGATAAAACCAAGTAGAGTTTTCATAATTTCTCCTATCTAATTATATTAGCTTTAAAAGTTACTATATATATCCAAGTTATATTGTAGAAATATAAACTTATACTATTTTTTAAAAAAGCGAAGATTGCGGAAGATTAAGCTCATTTGAATTTGATATATATAAAGGTTATTTTAAAAATTGTCCAACACACATCTCTGTTTTGTAATAAAGAGTAATTTGACCCTCTTCTTGATATTTCAAAAACAGGTTCTTAAGTTCTCGTTCAAACTCAACATAATTACTGTTTAATTTTGATGGAGTATAGGATAGGGATGATGCGTTGCCTATAATCCCTTCTAAATCTAATGATTGGGAATTATTGTAGTATATTTTCTCATATTCTTGTCCCAAAAAGTTGTACTTCTCTTTATCGGGGTCAAAATTAGAGATTGAAGCTGTTGGTTTAATTGTATACTTGCGGATTATATTCATATATTCACTTGCAAATTCATTATGTATCTGCAAAACATTCCATAAGAAAATAATGTATCCATTTTCTTTTAAAATCCGTTTAAATTCAACTTTAGACAACTCTTTATCGAACCAATGAAAAGCCATCGCAATAAAAATCATATCTAAACTATGATCTTTTATTTGGGTACTTTCAGCAGGTGCATTGATATATTCAATGTTCGTAAGAGTCGAGCAATAGTTCTTACATTCGTTAAGCATCTCTTCATTTGGTTCTACTGCTAAAATCATACAATCCAATTTATTTAACATACGGGTAAGTAATCCTGTACCTGCCCCAATATCTGCAATTGTAGAATGTTTTCCAATGCCCAGTTCTTTAATATTTTTTATTATTTCTTCTGGATAAGTTGGTCTACCAATAGCATATTCATTTGCTTTATTATAAAATTCGTTTTTCATAATAGCCACCACTCCCTTCAGCTAGATACTTCGTTATGTCTTACTGTACTTCAGGTCACTAACATTGTAAACAATTCTAAATATTAACAAATTTTCGTTCGATAATATAAAAGGCTTTAATTCGCAATCTCGCCCCTAAATGAAATATAGCGATTCATATCCTTATTATAGAATCGTACCCGATCGAACTTAAATTGAAAGATCAAAAAAACCGTTGCACATCATTTAATGTGTACAACGGCTTTTATGTGGATATAGCATACGCCTATACCTTGATTACTGTTTTTAAAAACAATTGCTCGAGCAGTTTGTTGTCATGAACTGACTCGACCATTGCTGTTAAGTATTCATGTTGATCCATATTCGTATATTGCCATTCAAACCCTTTTGATTTGGCATAATATTGTATAAACAAACGAATTGTTCGCCCATTGCCTTCTCTAAATGGATGCAGCATATTTAATTCTGCTTTATAGTAGGCGAGTTTCTTTGCAGCTTCTTTTACAGTACACCAGCTTTTTTCCGCTTCTATTTCACGGAAAATTTTCGCGCCATTTGCATAAATAAATTGAAACTGACAAAATCTAGTTGTCCCTTTAGATAGCTGGACATTACGAATTTCCCCTGCGAAATGATAAATATCGCGAAACAAATGGCGGTGTAATTCTAACAGTGAATTCATCGTAAAAGAGTCTACAACATAAGTACCGTTTTCTACTTCTAAAGAGCGAATCATAAATACATACTGTTCCGCTTTATCAAGATCATCAAAGTTATCAATATTTAAGCAATTATTCGCTAATAAATAAGCATCATCGTCACCGAAATTATACTTTACCAATATTTAACGCCTCTTTTATCATTTTAGGTGTTAATTTCTTTTTCGAGTTTACGACTTC
>DEQI01000299.1:5490-6794 GCA_002360295.1 Planococcaceae bacterium UBA3370 | reverse complement strand
ACAGAAGAAATTGCTCGACTTGTTTGCTCCAACATATTATTATATGAGGCGGTAACTCTACCAATTTCATCCTCTTTAATGTACTTTTCATCAACATACTCCGTTAAATCTCCATTTGCAGCCTTTTCCATCGATTTTTGCAAACGAGCAAGTGGCTTAATTTGTCTAAAGATAAACCATGCCGTAACGGTTGACATGACTAATGCCATTAATATAGCAGATATAACAGTGATAAAAATAATTTGCGTATAAGGTTCCAAAATTTTTGTACGTGGCAGTACAGTTTGAACACTCCATACTTCCGGTACTCCCTCTAAGTTTAATGGAGCAAACGTATTATAAGATTTTTCTCCAAATGCTTTCGAGTCTATATATAATGAAACTACTTCGTTTTTATTTAGTGCAGCTTTAACTGGTTCCCAACTAATAGCATCATTCATATTAGTGCCATTCATTTCTTCTTCCAAGCTATTTGCCAGCAACATTCCATTATCAGTTATAATCGAGGCATAACCTCCATCTGGTTTGATCATTTTGACTAATTCGTCTAGGAAATTCATAGATATACCAGCAGACAGTACACCGAAGAACTCACCTGATTTTGTCATCAACGGAACAGCCAATGTGGTCATTAAAATTGTTTCCCCATTGATGTCCATTTCTTGAGGTTCTTGTAAAAATGACTGCTGTTCATTTTTAGGTACTAAATACCAATCTCCCGCTCCAGCTGTATCAAACCCCTGAGCCTTTACTACAACAACCCCATTGTCCGTACGCATTAGATAAGGCGTAAATCGTCCAGTACTATCTAATAACTCTTCATTCTTACTATCCTCAGTTGACAATACTCCTTTTTCAAGGATGACTGCCATTCCCTGAGCATTCGGATTATCTTGTACATTTCTTTCAACCATTTTCAAAACTTGATCAGATGTCAATAAACCATCTGCTTGAAGCGTTTCAAAAATTCCCTTTGTTGTCAGCAATACATCATTCACTTTCTGTAAATGGGCATTTAATTGTTCTGCTACTTTTTCGGTATTAGTAGCTGTATAATTTTCAGCATCTTTCACAGTTTGTGTATGTATATATTTATTAGTCACCAAGCTATATGAAATGAATAATAGAAGAAAAACACCGATGATTAAGCTAGATAACTTCCATGTAATACTTTTTCTTTTTTTCATCTACAAAACACTCCTCTCTACACATAATTAACTATACAAGTATAGCAAACAACGTACAAAAACGGTATTTTATACTTACGATTTGGAATTAAAAAATAATTAATAATAATTAGAATT
>DEQI01000299.1:3175-5357 GCA_002360295.1 Planococcaceae bacterium UBA3370 | reverse complement strand
ATCAAAAAACACCGGCGCACACATCTCTGAAATTTTATTTAGCCATTGTATTGGCCGATTTTTCACATGGTTCGATGTCTTTTTCTATGACGAAATCACAGCTACAGGAGCAGTAAGGAATACAAAAATGAGGGGAGCATCCAGAAGTACTTCCAGATCTCCCCTTCACTTTTATCATTTTTTATTTCAGTTTTTGTACAGCGCTACATATCGCATATTTGACATGCTCATAGGTTAGGCCACCTTGTATAAACGCTGTATACGGAGGACGAATTGGGCCATCTGCTGTTAATTCTATACTAGAGCCTTGTACAAATGTACCTGCAGCCATAATGACATCATCTTCATACCCTGGCATATACGCTGGTTCAGGCGCAAAGTGTGCATTGATCGGTGATGCCGCTTGAATTTCACGGCAAAACGCGACCATTTGTTCAGCAGTTTGGAAGGATACGGATTGAATTAAATCCGTACGAGGTTCACTATAATGAGGCGAAGTGACCATCCCTACTTCTTCAAGCATAGCTGATGTAAATATCGCCCCTTTTAAAGCTTGAGCTACCGTATGTGGCGCAAGGAAAAAACCTTGATAAAAGTCTGCTAACGTATTTAATGTTGCACCAGCCTCTGCCCCAATACCTGGTGCCGTCATACGATAGGCGCATTTTTCAACTAAATCTGCTCGACCGGCAATATATCCACCAATTTTCGCGAGCCCTCCACCTGGATTTTTAATTAACGAGCCAGCCATTAAATCAGCCCCAACTTCTGTAGGCTCCAACTTTTCTACAAATTCACCATAGCAGTTATCTACAAAAATAATCGCATTAGGAGCTATTTCACGAATACGTTTGCACATATCAGCAATTGATTCTATCGTATAGGAAGGTCGAGTCGCGTAGCCTTTCGAACGTTGGATTGCCACCATTTTTGTTTTCTCATTAACTACTTGCTTGACTCCATCCCAATCAATATCCTTATTATTAATTAAATCAACATGACGATAGCTAATACCGAAATCTTTTAGTGAACCCGTATCTTTTTCACCACCATCGACAATGGATTGCAATGTATCGTATGGTTTACCTGTAATATAAACGAGCTCATCTCCCGGGCGCAGTACACCGAATAAACTGAGTGTGATTGCATGTGTCCCTGAAATAATTTGGGGGCGAACAATCGCTGCCTCCGCACCAAATACTTCAGCATACACTCTTTCTAAATTATCGCGCCCTTCATCATCATAACCGTATCCACTGGAAGGGTGTAAATGATAGTCACTTACTTGATTATTTTTAAAGGAAACGAGTACTTTTTGTTGGTTAAAAAATGCTATTTCATCTACTTTTTTATGATAACTCTTGATTTTTTCCTCCACTCGAGCTGCAAGCGCTCTAGTATCTTCTGTTAAATGTGTTGTAAACATAATTTTCTCCATTCTATTACGAGTTGTATCCTCTATCATCTTATCAATTGTATACTGCTCGTCAACTATTCCGTTATATGAAAATAATTCTTTACGAAAAGTCTCTTCCTTGTTATGCTCGAAATTACGGATTATTTGTAAAAGGGGTATGAAAATGGCTTGGGATTTTTTTAGTATTATCGGAACAATTGCATTTGCATTGTCCGGCGCTATCGTAGCTATGGAGGAAGAGTATGATTTATTCGGTGTTTATTTACTAGGAATTGTTACTGCATTTGGGGGTGGTGCTATTCGTAATTTATTAATAGGATTGCCCGTTTCAACTTTATGGAACCAAGAAATGATGTTCCAAATCGCCATTGCAGCTATTACTATATTCTTCTTAGTACCACACCGTTTCATCAAACATTGGCATAAATGGGGTAATTTTTCTGACGCAATTGGTTTAGCCGCATTTGCCGTACAAGGTGCGATGTATGCAGTTAAATTACAGCTACCATTAAGCGCAGTCATTGTAGCCGCTTTACTTACTGGCTCTGGCGGAGGAATTATACGAGATATGCTTGCCGGAAGAAAACCAACTGTACTGCGCGATGAAATTTATGCCATGTGGGCAGTTGGTGCAGGGGTAATAGTAGGTTTACAAATTTCCACTGGGGATCTCTTTTTATATACAGTGTTTGTCGTAGTCACTTTTTTACGTGTCATGTCCTATATGCATGGTTGGAGATTACCACGCAAAAAAATTAAACTTAC
>DEQI01000299.1:0-3094 GCA_002360295.1 Planococcaceae bacterium UBA3370 | reverse complement strand
AGCAAAACGTGAAAACAACAGGTGGTGTCCAGAAAGCAATCACTTTCCGGACACCACCCTTTGCTTTTATTTAAACTCTAATTCTCCGTCGTATGCCATCATGCCACCCTCGAGGTTTGTCACATCGAAGCCTTGTGCCTCTAAATATTCACAAGCATTGGCACTACGAGCACCACCTTTACATACAATTATGTACGGCTTAGATGGGTCTAATTCTGCAGTACGTTCTGGAATGGATCCTAATGGAATATGCACTGCACCTGGAATCATCCCATGCTCCACTTCAAAATCTTCACGCACATCGATACAGTTCAAATCTTCATTAGCATCTAATAAGTTTATTAATTCTTCCGTTGTCATTGATTTCATTATAATTGCCTCCAATTTCTACATTCACTTGTCATTATAAGTGAATTAGTTAAATTGTTCTAGTTTCACGAATCAATGAACACTTACGAAATAACCGTCAAATTATTCTTCCTCTTCGTTTGAATTAATCGTGATCGCTTTTACAGGAACAAATGTAGAAATTGCATGTTTATAAATAAGATTTTGCTTTCCATCAGATTCTAACAATACTGTGAAATTATCATAAGATTTTATAAAGCCCTTTATTTGGAACCCATTTAATAAAAACACAGTAACGTTTACATTATTTTTACGTAATTGATTTAAAAACGTATCTTGTAAGTTAATCGATTTCATGAAAGCGCCCCCTTCTATTTTTCTATTTGCTACATTCATTCTAATTCGGCACAAAACGAATTAATCCTTCAAATATTTTCAAAAAACTAGAAAAATAATTTAACTTTCTCCCAATCATGCCCTACCCATTGAACATCCATTTTATTACGGAAATAAGTCAGCTGTCGTTTTGCATACCGTCTTGAATTTTGCTTGATTTGCTCGATCGCTTCCTCTAAAGTACAGGTACCATCAAAATAAGCATATAATTCTTTATAGCCAATCGCTTTGATAGATTGGACATTACGTATACCTGCATCATATAAAGCTTTTACTTCTTCTAATAAGCCCTGTTCCATCATTCTATCAACTCGTAAATTAATCCGTTCATATAACTCTTCTCTTGCTATATCAATGCCAATAATCAGGTGATGATAGAGAGGGATATTCCCTCTATTATGCTCTTCAGCCGCCTTTGATGTTCCATTTAATTCGATCATTTCGAGTGCTCTAATCACTCTTCTTGTGTTGTTTGGGTGGATTTCTTTCGCTACCTCAGGGTCAAGTAGCGTCAGTTTTGCATGCATAGCTTCTGGTCCTATTTTGGCTAACTCCTTATAATAGGCAGCACGCGCCTCTTCATCTACTTCTTCTTTTGTAAACTGGAAATCATACAATACTGATTGTACGTAAAGCCCTGTACCCCCAACAATAATAGGCATTTTACCGCGCGCTTGAATTTCTGCAATTTTAGCTCGCACAAGTTGTTGATATTCCGCGACAGAAAAACTGTCTGTCGGCTCTTTGATATCAAGTAAATGGTGCTCAACGCCTTCTTTTTCCTGTTCTGTAATTTTTGCTGTTCCTATATTTAGTTGTTTGTATACTTGCATTGCATCACCATTAATGACTTCACCATCTAGTAATTTTGCTAGTCGTATGCTTAAAGCCGTTTTTCCAGATGCAGTCGGACCAATGATCGCAATGACATCATATTTTTTGTTATACATTTTTTAACCACCGTATTATTACATCATATACATGTTGTTTATTTTTTTCATTGATGACTTCGTGGCGCATCCCTTCGAACAAATAAACGGTTACATTCTCCATCCCTATATCGGTCATTCTTTTGGCAACGGTGAATACACCTTCACCGGCATGTCCGACAGGGTCATCACTTCCACTTATCATCAAAATCGGTAAATCCGTACGCATCCGTGATAATTCCTCTTTACGATTAATAAGAAGTAACCCTTCCGTTAAATCAACGAAAAATTGATTCGTCGGAATAAAGCCACACATGGGGTCATCTATATATTTTCTGACTTCCATTTCATCGCTACATAGCCAATCAAATGCAGTTGCAGGCATTTCAAACGCTTTATTAAAGCTCAAAAAGCTTAAATAATTCATTAATTTACTTTCTACCTGGGGACCCTGTGCTCTCGCTAGGGCTAACGCTAATTTATTGCCCACATTGTGTAGAGCGGTTGTAGAGCCTGTACCACAAATAATACAGCGATCCACCCGACTACTATATAGCTGTATAAAGCGTCTCGCAATAAAAGAGCCCATACTATGTCCAAACAATGTAAGCGGTGCATCTACTTGCTTCCGAACATAATTTAAAACTTCAAGCACATCCGATACAACGATATGAAAGCCACGTTTATCGGCAAAAAAACCATAATGACCATTTGCCGTATAGCCATGTCCTCTATGATCATGTAGTGATACGAAAAAGCCACGAGCACAGAGCATTTCAGCAAAGCTTGCATAACGCCCTGAATGTTCTCCCATCCCATGTAAAATGTGAATATGACCTATTATTTCATCAGGTTCATATGTTCTTAGAAAAATTTTTTGTCCATCTTGCATCGTTAGGAATTGCTCTTGCTTTTTCATTGTATCTTCCTTTCTACATTACACGTTTAAACATTTTTTCTACTTCATATGTGGAAAAATGAACTAACACAGGTCTGCCATGGGGACATGTAAATGGATTTTCTGCCGCGCGCAAATCATCTAATAACTGTATCATTTGCTCTTTCGTTAAATAATAATTTGCCTTAATAGATTTTTTACAGCTCATCATAATGGCTGCTTCTTCACGTAGTTTTTTGACATCGGTTTTCCGCGTTTTTAAAACTTGCTCGATTAATTCCTCGATAATTTCCTGTTCGAACCCTTTTGGGAACCACGTTGGATGTTCTCTTACTACAAATGATGATTGCCCAAATTCCTCTAAATAAACCCCTACATCCTGTAAAGCTGCTGAACATTCTTTTAAAGTCAATGCTTCATCAGCTGAATAGTGAAATGTAAGTGGTAATAACAAAGATTGACGTTCGTTAGGATTAACATTCCCTACTTTATCACGGAAATATTCATACTTAATTCGTTCTTG
>DEQI01000137.1:3117-8459 GCA_002360295.1 Planococcaceae bacterium UBA3370 | reverse complement strand
ACTGCCGCTAATTTGTCATTAAAAGCAGCTGACATTGGATGCTTAGAATATATTGAAATAACATCTGTCGCTTGTTGTAGAGCAAAATCCCCTGCTTGCCAGTAAATATCGTTTATCTGACCTGTCCCACTAAACATTGCATAGTTGACAAGCGATAATGATTGCTGTCCTATTAAAGGCAATCCTGTTACCCATTGACCTTGTATGGAACTATCCGTTGAAATATGTACAGTTGAAAATTTGACCTTTCCATTTGTTAAAGAGACAAAAACATTTTTCATTAACTCTTTTGATTTAAGTCCACCATCTAGTGGGATTATATATGAAATAGATTGTGTACTATTTTCTCCCGCTTCAAATGAAGAAAAATCATCACTTAATCGCGAACAACTATATTCCGTTTCAATAAAGCATCCCGGATTGACCGCCTGAGTTGGCCACTGAATCGTCACCTTTTCATTCGGTAAATTTTTAAAGTGCTGACGAATATCTAAACTTTCTCCCCTATATTCAATTTCTATTTCTTGAGAATAACTAAATGCTTCCTCATTGGTGTCTAAGTGATCAGAATACACTTGATATTGAACGAAAAGAACCGTACCAATTATACAAACTAAAATTGATAAAAAACTCATGGCAAATTTCATGTGCTTGTCCTCCTGCATCATGATACTATTGTTTATGGAAAGGATGTGACTTAAATGATTCAACAATTTATTGAACTAGGTCAAGGGTACGGAGATGTTTTCGAATTATGTGAACTGATGAAAACGAATGAACATCGCATTCATCATGCATTTCTGTTCATATCTCATAAAAATGATAAATCGTACGCTTCACTAGCAGTAGCATTTAAGCCTGTTGGTGAGAGTAAATTTATGCCTATTTACATATGCCGAGAAGGAATACCGTACGAAATGGACAAAAAATCGAAACGACTTGAACTATTCGAAACAGCTGTTGCACAATACGGACGCCAAGTAAATACACTTGAAATAAAGCACTCTTCTCTATTTTCGGATGTAAATTTATTTTATCAATATATAATAGGCATTTTAAGACTGAATCACTATATTCCACCTATGCATTAAATTTACAGGCCGATCTTATAATCATATTCTTTCGCTTTATCCGGTTTGGCATTTTCAAACTCAGTTTTTAGGAAAGGGCGATAAGACTCAACAACGTCTTTCACAAATGGAAGACGTTGAATTTTATTTTGTAACATAGTAATCTCATCTCGATTACAGTAAATAACAACATATTTTAGTTTTCGAGAAATATAATGGACATGCCCATATTTTCTTAGGGATTTAGCATGTTTTAGTTGATGTACATATACAATTAAACCTTGTCTTTCATTCATTTTATTCCCTCTTTTCTTGTTAAAAGCATACCAAATGTACAATTTGTTAGCAACAGAGTTTAGACAGCAAGCAGGTATTTCCGTTATAATGATTTAAGTATAGAGTAATTTATCAAAACTTCGTATTTAGCTCTATTTAAAGTCTTACTACGGATTCATTTTTTGTTCAATTAAAACAATTAGTGTAAAAATCGGAGGAGGAATGAAGCATGGGTAAAAAAACAAAGGTAGCGCTTGCGATTGCCGCAGCTAGTGCAGCAGCATGGGCGGGCACAAAAGCAATGTCAAAACCACAAAAACGAGAAGAAAAAGACGTACTATTAGGCCGTCCATTCGTCATAGCACATAAAGGTGGATCACATTTAGCACCTGAACATTCAATGCTTGGATTTGAAAAATCGGTAGAATTAGGTGTTGACGGATTCCATGTTGATATTCGTTTAACAAAAGATGAAGAAATCGTATTATTCACTGATGAGACAGTTGAACGAACATCTACTAGCTCAGGTTTTATAAAAGACTTTACTTTAGCTGAATTAAAGCAAATACATTTTGGTGCCAATTTTGAATGTTTAGATGGGCATAAAACTTACGAAGAAGATCATATTGATATCGTTACTCTACGTGAAGTATTAGAAAAATATACTGATAAAGTTTTTATTATTGATATTAAAGACAACCCTGACACGTATGAAGGCAGCTTAATGCCATCCAAATTATGGCGACTAATCGAGGAATTAGGTGTCTCCAATCAAGTAATCGTTACAAGTGCTTATAGCGAACAAATTGATCGATTTAATTTGTATGCTCAAAATCGTGTCGCTCTAGGTGCTGGTGATGCTGAAATTACAAAAGCATATACAGCTTTTACAAGTCAATTCGGTCATCTATATCATCCAAAAGTAGATGTTTTTGTTATCCCGTTAAAATCAAGTGTGATGAATTTTGATTCTCCTAAATTCATTCAATTCTTAAAAGATTTAAATGTACCGGTCATTTTTAAAGGTATCAATGATTTAGTCACAATGAGCCGCTTAACACGAACAGGTGCACAAGGTGTCATTACAGACCGCCCAGATTTAGCACAACCTTTACTTCAAAAATACCAAGTTTAAGAAAAGCAGAAGCGAGCTCAGGGGCTAGGCGATTGAAGCGCCTACTATTTCCATTATGTTGACACTATACAAAAAACAGGGCCATCATGTAAATCCATCCTTACATGATAGCCCTTTATTTAACTTATTTTAATTCTCTATTATTTAAGCAGAACAAGAACATCCTCCACCAGTTCCACATCCGCCCCCTGTACTACAACTACTGCTATTACTGAAAAATGGGTTGCTGACAGGTACTAGTACCGCCTCAGAAACAGAGCGCCCGATTAATAAACTAACTTCATCTAATAAATCCTGAAAATCGTTTTCTGCCAGTTTTAGTGCGGCAACACGATCATTTAAATCCAGTGCGCGCTTCTGCGCACGAATTTCCTTCATTACTTTATGATAATCGGGATGGTATTTTCCGAAACGTTGTACATCCTCATACTGTTCCTTCAAACGCCCAAATGTATGGATTTGATTTGTAAGCTCACGGTCACTATATACAGCTACGTATGCATCCCGAAGCTTTTGAGCTGGTTCAGAGGAAATAATCATCTTACTCAACTGGTCAGCTTCATCTAATACGAAAGCCCATTCAGAAGTCATTAACATATAAATTCCTCCAATCTGTAACTATCATAACAGAAAGTGTGTTACATTTAAAATGGAGAAATACTTTCAAAAGAAAGAGGCGTCAAATAGATGACTGAAACAAAGAGAGAAATCGAGCAGCTACTGTCAACTATTTTAACATCTAGCAGCTCGGAAGATGAAGAAGTATTATTACATTTACTTCAGGGATTATTAGATAAGCAACAAGGTGTATATCGACGTTATATTAATGCTACACTTCATATGACAGGCGAATTTTGGGAAGATAGAAGTGAAATAAGAATTCCTATAACGCCCGTGATACATAATACAATAAAAGTGCCACATGGTGGAATTATTGCGACAATTGCTGATGCAGCAATGGGCGGACTCGCTTCTCGTTCTGTAGCACCAGGCTATAATGTAGTCACAACAAACTTAAACATGAACTATATCGCTACTACTAGTAATCACGAATTAATTGCTCGAGGTTCTTTTATACATAAAGGTAGACGCACCTTCGTCATGGAGTGCGTAATAGAAGATGAAACAGGAAAAAAACTAGCTACGGCTACCGGTTCATTTTTCATTATTGAACGCCGAATTTAAAAGATTCTTCACACAATCAACATCTGAAAACTGGGATATAGTTGAGCCAATTGTTTGTGTTCTCTCATGTCCCTTTCCAGCAATTAATACCGTGTCTCCTTTTTCCGCTTGGCGAATTGCCGCTTCTATCGCCTGTGCCCGATCTTCAATTTCCTCATACAATTGCCCACTGTAAAACCCTTCCTTAATTTGAGCATTAATTTTTGCAGGACTTTCACTTCTTGCATTATCTGTTGTTAAATACACCTTATGTGCATATGTCGAAGCAATTGTCCCCATCTTTTTTCTTTTCTCTACATCGCGTTCCCCACCACAGCTAAAGACAACGTGCAATTTTTGATGCTGGAGAGATTGTAAAACTGCTTTTAACGCAACAGGTGTATGGGCATAATCAATTACAATGCGCAATCCTAAATCATTTTCTATTTCTTGCATACGACCTTCAGGCAAATATAGTGACGCTAATTTAGCAATACATTGTTCTATATCAAGGTCTAATGCATACATTGTAGACAGTGCGGCCATTGCATTTTGGCGTTGAAAATCCCCGACAAATGGTAATACAATGATATGTTCTTTTCCTTTATATTGAATGCAGCATGTACTGAAACCATCACCTTCAGTTAATAGCTGCCAATGTAAGTCTACACGTCCTTTTGTGCCAAAAATTAATGATTTTTTCTTGACAACAAGACCAACAGATCGGCAAAATGTATCATCTCCATTTATTACAATTTGCCCAGCCAAAGTAGCTAATCGTTGCTTTGCTTTTTTATATTGCTCTAATGAACCATGATCCTCAATATGTTCAGGTGATAAGTTCAAATAAATACCGACATCAATTGCACAATCATCTAATCGGTAATTAGCTAACCCCATGGAAGATGCTTCTAAAATCGCATATTGTGCCCCTTGTCTAACCGCTAGTTGGAAAATTTCATGAATTTGTTTTGCTTGTAATGTCGTTAATGATTCATACGTTTGATGAAATTTTTCCCCATTTAAAAAAACTCCATTTGTACCAACTACGATGCAGTTTTTACCTAATGATTGTAGTAGTTGGCTAATAAAATGACTGACAGTTGTTTTACCATTCGTGCCAGTAATCGCAATAACTGTGAGAGCCTCTGCCGGGAAATTGTGCAGCTTCGCACTGGCAAATGATAAAAATTGCAAACTATTAGGAACCCAAATAATAGGGACTGAGAGTTTACTATCAAGTAACGATTCATCTTCTGTGACAACCGCACAAGCGCCATTATTTAACGCTTGCTGTAAAAACTGCTTACCGTCAAAATGTTTCCCTCGACGCATGACAAATAAATAGCCTTGTTTAACATTTTGTGCAAAATCTTCAACGCCGAATACTTGCTCTCGTACGGAGCCTTTCACAATACACGGCCAGTCTTTTACTAACTCCGCAAGCTGCATCCAATTCACTCCTTTTCACTACATTATGAAAAGGGCTCATAATTGCTACTGTGTCGCTAAAGTGTTTCTATTATTTTTTTCTACAAAAATTTGTGTGTAATAATTCATGTAGACACCAGTTCCAACATGAGTATATGTATCATTTAATAAGATTTTACGATGCTCTTTAGAATTTAACCAACCATGCATGACTTCAATTGCATCATAATAAGCTGTTGCAGAATTTTCATCAGCAGATTTATAAT
>DEQI01000137.1:0-2976 GCA_002360295.1 Planococcaceae bacterium UBA3370 | reverse complement strand
CCATATTTCGAACGAATAATATTAGTTAAATAAAATAATTGTGCTGCACTCGCTTTATGTATTTCGTATTGTGCAAAGGACGAAGGTGTAGAGGAATCTATTAATTCACCAATAAATTGCATTTCATATGGTTTGTGTTCTACAAGTGTTTGTCCATTTAAAAAACGAATCCCCGCTAATTTTTCTGTTACCGTATCAATATATAACTGTGCATAAACATCTTTAAATTTTACTAATATACGACTTTTCATATCCAGATCATTCATAGCAAATAAATAAATATTATCATCCAATTGAACTGAAACTTCAGATTCAAATATAGTCATTCTATAAATATCATCTACAGATTGTCCTATAGCATATGGAGCTACATTGTACATATTGGTATTGGTATACACCTGCACAATTTTTTCATCTGCTACACCAAACATAATAAATCCTTGCTCATCGTCATCATAGATCCACCAATCGTATTGAAAAGGAGTTTTGTCAATACGTTTTGGATAACCATATGTACCTAACACTATATCAATCGATTCATCAATGTATGTGGATAATCCTTCTTCTGGGCGCATTAATCCGTCTTCTATCAATGTTGGATAGTCATTATTAGATATGGGTTGTTGTATCACATTGGGTCCTTCTAATGGCCCATTTGTTGTTACATCTGGTCCTGCATAATAATACACAATGACGATAAATGTAACGATGATGAGAATTCGAAATAATGCTTCCATTTGTACCTCCTATTAGTATGACCCTACCTACAATTATATCAATAATATACAACTTGACACAATGTTGCCATTGCATGCCAATTAAATTTGCTCTATTATTATATGGAGCGTGTACCATTTGCTAAAGGAGGATTATGTAATGTATATTGAAAACACAAATCTTGAAACAATTACAGTGGATCAACAAGTTTTGACTAGTGTTTTAGCAAACCATGGTTTAGAATGTCACGGTGCTTGGGACTATGACCGCATGACATTCGATCGTTGTTTCGATATTCGTGAAGGTCGTTACTATTTACGTCTATTTTGCAGTGCTGTTTCAGGTGATGTTGGGGCATATGATGCTACATTAGAATTACAAAAACCAGCGCTTGGTAAATATTACTACCCACACGGTGTGGAATATACGGATGAAGTATTTCCTGCACACTTAGTAAAAGATTGTGAAAAAATTTTAGCAGACGTTCGTAAAGAGCTATCTGAATATGGATTATAATTGAAAAAGAGGTATCCTCAAGTGGGATACTTTTTTTGTGCAAAAAATAAAAGGCTGTCTAGAAAATTAATTCATTTTCTGCACAGCCCTTTTGTTAAAATCCTAAAATTGCCTTAATAACCGAAGTAGTTTCTCCGCCTTTGTAAAACACATATAGCAGTAAATATACTAATACACCTGTAAGTGCTACGAAGAACCAAATAATACTCGTTATCGGACCAATTCTACGATGTAGCTTAAGATTTGTTTTCAATCCTGAAACAATACTTACAATGCCAAATACTGCTCCTACTGTTGCCAGCGTGATATGGAATATTAAAAAGAATGTATAATATCCTTTTAATTCGTCAGGTCCTCCAAACGAAGTATTTCCAATAAACACCGTGCGTGAAGCGTAAATGATAAAAAAGGCCAATGCCGAAGCTCCTGCTGCTAGCATCACTTTTTTATGTGCTTCAATTTTCCGTTTAAAGATTAAATACCAGCCAATCGCGACTAATATAGCACTAAGGATGATAAATGATGTACTTATAGTAGGTAATATAGGGACTCCCATTTTTGTTCTCCAATCTAAATCAATATTTATAAGTTACTTGCTCTTGGAATTCCTTCAATGCTTTAGCAGTTATTTCATCTGGATTTTTCCGTTCACTATTCCACCATTCGCGGAATATCCCTGCTAAAAGAATACCGAAGATGAGTTCTTGAATAATTTTCATGATGACTCCACCGACTTGTTGATCACTCAGTGTACTCATCGAAGAAAATAACTCTGGACCAGATAGCGATAAGCCCGCCAACGTTGATGAAGGAACACATAGTTCCATTGCCTTTAACCACATTTCTCCATCCGCATATGTACCATATAATGGGCTTGTAGCAAAAATAATAAGTGCACAAGCAGGTGTAATAAGTACTGCATTACCTATAATATAAACGATCTTATACAAATGCTTTAAATGGTATTGACCTTCTATCTTGTTTAATAATGGCCAATACATGAACGTAGCTGATAAAAATAATACAAACGTATAAGTTCCATGTAACGTCTCATCCAACTTTATCCAGTCTAATATAGAAGGAATATGATAGAACGAAAATAAAGCAATGAATACGAAGATAGCTACTAATGGTTGAGTAAATACCTTTAGCAAAGGTTTTACAACCGGAGCATTAACAATAACACTCCATACCCACCAAGGAATACCTTTAATAATAAAGATCGGTACTAGTAAAAGTAATACGGCCATTTGCACCATATGCATTGTAAACATAATGTGCCCTAATAAATCAATAGGTGAGCCTTTGATAATATATAAAGTAATCATCCCTAAAACAAAATAGATTGCTTCACTTTTCTTTAAAGGTTCGCTTATTTTAAAATCTTTTCTCCAAGTTGTCGTCACTAAAAAGTACACAACTGTTAAAAACACTATAACTCCCATTAAATAGGGACTCCATAATGCTTGAAACCCAAATATGCTTAACGGCATACTGATCGCGCTCCTTTAAACTTCAATAAATCCATTATAGAACGCTAGCATAGTAACATCAATAGACGAACTATGACAATAAAAGAAACTTTGCTATTTATTTCATACAAATGTAGGTGTTGGATTTTTTTGTGTTGATTGTAATGAAGACTGCCCTACTCCTCCATGGGATGAGCGTCCTAGCGAAATCGACCGAGCTAATTCTACTATTCTTTGATTATTTTTGCTCACTGTGATTTATGAATAGTTT
>DEQI01000233.1:3267-4422 GCA_002360295.1 Planococcaceae bacterium UBA3370 | reverse complement strand
CCTTTAGGTTCACCGTCATAATATTGGATGGGCGCGTTGCCATCAAACATTAAAACATTAACCGTACCGAGTGATTCAATATATTTCTTATTTTTTTCCGAGATAGAGAATTGATTAGAGATAGAAAAATATTGTTCATTCAAATCCGTTTGAAAGTAGGGATTAGCCGAATTTAAACTGGATAAAGCATAGTTCAATTTTGTAACTATTTCCTTATTCCCTTTAGTCGTAGCAAAATAAAAAGGGTCAGGTGTAAATTTAGCGATAGTTTTTAGTTTAGATTCAATGGATATAGATAAATTAGCTAATACAGTTGCATCGACACGACCATCATATACCGCTTCCAATACCTCATCATATGTATCATATTCAACTAGCTTATAAGAAAAACCATTTAGTTCCGCGAATTTTTTCAATTCCTGTTCTCTTTTTTTCTGTCCAGAATAGATTCCTACAGTCATTCCATTCCAGTTTGAATAAGATCCTATCCAGCGGTCATCATCACTTCTTACGGCAAGACTAGTGTAAGCCATCCCATAAGGGTAGCTCGGATAGTCATACATTTCAGCTAAAGCATCATTGTATTTCATTGTCCCCAATAAGTCGATCTCGCCATTTTGCAACATCTCTAATAGTTTGCTTAATTGTTCATTGAGGGTTCCGTCAACTTCAATAAATTCATAGTCCCAGTCCGTATACTTTTTTATTTCCTTTAAATAATCAACCGTATAACCAGTATAATTTCCATCTTCATCTTTTTCCGTTAGACCTTTTTGTACTGGAAAACCAACTTTAATGACCTTTTGTTCCTTTTGGTCTTCAGCAGCAACATTGGTTATCCCTACATTAGATAGTACTAATGAAAAAATCACTAATACTAAAAGTATTTTCCTGAAACTCATATACCCATTACTCCTAATATTATTTAGTTATTTTTACATTAAATATGATCTTCGTGTATCTTTCGAATAATATCTTCTTCTATATAAATCATCAGTATTTTTTTAAACCCATGCCTAAATTAAGTATATAATTACTATATTTTAGGCATAAAAAAATCCTTTTTATAGTGGTACTTGTAGATATCTCTATTAATCCATTTATAAGATAAACGAAAAATGTCATTTAGGCAATAATTAAAAAAGAAGATAATAT
>DEQI01000233.1:0-3199 GCA_002360295.1 Planococcaceae bacterium UBA3370 | reverse complement strand
AGTGACATAAAAAACACCTCCCAGATACTTCTCCGGAAGGTGCTTGGTCATTATATGCGATATTTATTAGAGGCTTACGAATAAACTGTTGGTATCTCCTAAATAAAATATAGTCCAAAGATGAACTTTTGTTGACGTTGTATTAATGGTCTACAAACTACTATTTTTTTTCCGCAAATTATCCATCATATTTTGTATTTTTGATTTTTGATTTGCAGTTTCTTCTATTAATAATGTGATGAAATAGGCCTCATTATTTTTTTCGATAGACACAATATCCCCTTCTTTCAGCTCCACACCAAATTCAGCGCGAGGGATTAGGATTTGATCCGTTTCATTCTGACGCTTTATAAAAACGCCAGCATCTCCTTCAAATCGGTCCAATGTATAGTTATTCAAGCTCACTAACAATCTCCCCTTTCGCATTAATCAGTTGAGCTGCATCTCCAGAGTTTAACCAAATTTGCTTTGTCGTCCATTTAATTGAATGGCTATCATCCTTTGCATCTGGTCCACTCATTACTTGCAATGTTTCCCCAGGCTGTAATGAGATATTTGGGAAATGAAACACTTGATTTCCTTCCACTGAAACAAGCTGCCAACCGTTTAAATTTACGGATTCACTACTGTTATTTTTTAGTACAACGATTTCTGCTTGTAAATCCTTACTCAGGAGTTCGACTTTTTGAGATACAGGCTTTGGTGTGATTGAGCTTGTCGCACCAATACCACTCCATTCATGAGCATCCGTTTCATATGATGTTCCGTCAGTAGTAAAAACAATGGTTCCTGATTCTGCTGTTCCGTAAATCTTACTATTTACCGCAAGTGCATGTTCAATTACTTCAAGATGAGGATGACCATATTTATTATCCTGACCGTAACTTAATACAACTGCTTCTGGTTTTACTTTTTCTAAAAAAGCGAGTGAGCTACTCGTATTAGATCCATGGTGTCCTGCTTTTAATACCGTAGCTTGAATATTACTAGACAGCATCTGTTTTTCAATCTCGACTCCTGCGTCACCTGTTAATAAAAATGATACATCTCCATAAGTTACTTTTAATACGATGGATGCGTCATTATTGTCTGTAGCGTGTTCATCAGCATGTACGACAGCTACTTCCACTTCTTTATCGAACGCGATTGTATCACCAGTTTTCGGCACGGTATACGGGATATTTTTTTCACTAATTAACGTCAGCATATCTTCTAACGTTTGTGATGTATGTACTTTACCTGAATCTATAAAGTGTTTGATTGAGATAGAGTTCAACACAGGAATGAGCCCACCTATATGATCTGCATCAGGGTGGGTAGCTACTACATAGTCTAGTTTTTGTACACCTTGTTGCTTTAAATAATCCACAACGGTTTTTCCTGCTCCTTTAATGCCTCCATCAATGAGCATCGTCTTCCCATTTGGTGACTGTATGAAAATGGAGTCCCCTTGTCCCACATCAATAAAATGTACAGACATCGTTTTACCAGATATAGTCGTGTGCTGCTGTGTATGTTGTTGTTCAGTTGATACATCTACATTTGTACATCCTGCTAATAGCAGCATGATGATTAAACTAACTATTATTTTTTTCATCTACAGTTCCTCAATTTCCCTACGATGTAAAACAGACTAAGAAAAACGGAGGCGCCCTGCTTAGCCCTGAAAGCGACCTCGGGGGGGCTGGGCGCTATACCTTCTTATCCTTTAAGAAAAATCTTAGTCCGCATATAATTCATTTAACAGTTCGATTTTTTTCTTAATGGCCTCTTCAAACGTCATGATATACGCTGCTGGATCTTTCGGATTGTGGAATTGTGTAATTTTGCCCGTCTCCGGATGCACAAATTTTGATGATGCACCACAGCCAATTCCTAATATTGTTTGAACCTCTTCCATAATCACAATATTGTAAATGGACTCTTCTCCAGGCTTGCAATAACCGACATTTTCTAAGTTACCTAAAATATTTTTTTGACGGTACAAATAATAAGGGACATAGCCATTTGCTTTTGTCCATTCACTTGCCATTTCCATCATTTTGCTCACTGTATCGCGATCCGCCACACGGTATTTATCTTTATTTCGTGTCATTTCTGATGCACGTTTAAAGCTTAACGTATGAACCGTTAACGATTCTGGCTGCATTTTCGCTGATTCATCTAATGAATGTTGAAACTCTTCGATACCCTCATTCGGTAAGCCAATAATTAAATCCATATTAATATTGTTCATCCCTGCATTGCGGGACAGCCAAAACTTATCAATCGTCTCTTGAACCGTATGATGACGCCCAATCGCTTTTAATGTTTCTTGTGTATAAGATTGTGGATTGACTGAAATACGGTCAATTCCCCACTTTTTCAACACTTCTATTTTTTCAGGGGTAATGGTATCCGGGCGCCCTGCCTCAACGGTAATTTCACGAATCGTCTCTGGATTTGGGAATGAGTCAAACATGGTTTGATACAAAGCATCCATTTCATCAGCTTCTATAGAAGTTGGTGTTCCTCCCCCCCAGTAGATTGATGTGATGCGCATATTTTTTTCCGTTAGCCATTTTCCCATTTCTCGTAGCTCAATGTGCAAGCCATCGATAAATTTCTCTACACGCCCGGCCTTACGGTTACTTTGTATCGCATAGGCAGGGAATGTACAATAGGCACACATAGTTGGACAGAATGGCACGCCGATGTAAATTGAAATTTCGCGACCAAGCTCATCTAGGTCTGGAATGACTTGTAATTGTCTAGAAACAATTTCCTTTAATAAATGTATTTTGGCATCGGATAGACGATAATCTGTTTTTAACACATCGAATATTTCTTGCTCCGATCGTCCTTCTTTTCGGTACTTATGATAAAGCTTCGTCGGTCTTACACCCGTTAAAATCCCCCACTGCTGTGTCATCCCTGTATATTGTTCAAGCACATCGAGCATGACATGTGATAAAGCACGTTTTAGACGAATACTTTGTTCTTTTTCTGTGCCCTCTGTTGCATAGGCAATTGCGTAATTATTCGTAAACTTCTGCCCATCTACTGTTAACTCAGCAGAAGTTCGAATTGTGTAATCAGCATCAATCGAATGTGTAAAGGAGATTGACATATCCGCGCCATCCTGTGTGAATTGAATAACCGAGTCTTCAAAAAATAGGTTCGCAATATGATTTAGTACGCGATTCCAATCTTCTTTAAA
>DEQI01000204.1 GCA_002360295.1 Planococcaceae bacterium UBA3370 | reverse complement strand
GTCATCGCTAACTTTCAGCAACCTGGTAGCGTTGTTCTAGCAGCAAGCCCTGCAATGAAAAGACGCTTTCGCATAAAAACAGGTAACCGTCGTTTTGAAATTCCAAACCATCCAGACATTCGCTTATTTGAGCCCAAAATGGATTTCTTTTTAAAAATGTCAATGGCTATTACAGAGCTTATAGCTAAATATGTCCCACCAGAAGCCATTCATGTATATAGTGTGGACGAAAGTTTTGTTGATTTAACTGGCACCGAAAAATTATGGGGACCACCTGAGGAAGCTGCCAAAATGATTCAATATTATATTTTAGAGCAATTTAATATTACGAGCTCGATCGGAATGGGACCAAATATGCTGATGGCCAAACTAGCACTCGATTTAGAGGCGAAAAAAACAGGCTTTGCACGGTGGACATATGAAGATATCCCGAAAAAATTATGGCCGATTAAAAACTTATCGGATGTATGGGGAATTGGTCGCCGAACAGAGTCCAATTTAAATGATTGTGGTATTTTTTCAATGTACGATTTAGCCCATACAAACGTAGAGACGTTAGAAAAACGGTTCGGCATTCTTGGTAATCAGCTTTACTATCATGCTTGGGGTATTGATTTATCTACACTTGGTGAGCCTATTATGAGTGGGCAAATTAGTTTTGGGAAAGGCCAAATGCTAATGCGGGATTATAAAACACGGGCTGAAATTGCGGTCATCATCTTGGAAATGTGTGAAGATGTGATGCGCCGTACTCGGGAGGCAGGTTTTATAGGACGCACCGTTTCACTCGGTTTATCCTATAGTGAAAAAGCAGATACAAAAGGATTTCTTCGTTCATTAACACTTAGTGAACCGACAAATGAAACAATGATAATGTACAAAGCATGCTTACAGCTGTTCGATATGCATTTTGCAGACCGCCCTGCTCGTCAAGTAACTGTACGCTTCAGTAATCTTGAGCCAGCGACTAGCGTTCAGCTAGATTTATTCGATCCTAAAAAAGAGCAACGTCATATGCTCGGTCACACAATGGACGCCATTCGCCATAAATTTGGCTCAACTTCTCTTTTGCGTGCTGTCTCTTTTACGACAAGCGGTACAGCAAGAAACCGTGAACGATTAGTTGGTGGGCATTTAAAATAAGGAAGTGATGATCATGATAAAAGATCGCGGCACGATAAAGTGGAACGCACTTATGTTACCTGAACATGTCGAGCTATTACGCGATTGGAAAAATAACGATAAGCTCCCCCCTACACCTGAATTATCAGAATGGGAGTTAGAACATATAGAACAAACGATTTCTTCTGCCTATACACAGAAATGTTCAGTTCAGCTTTTTATACACGAAGAGCAGCAACAATATGTGGATGCAGGTATCATTACAAAACTGGATTGCAACGCCCGATATCTTATGTTAAATAATGGACACCGCATTTATTTTTCATCTATTTATCGTGTAGAAGCTGACGTTTATGATTAGTCTTGAAGATCGAAAAATATTACTGCAATTTATTTTAATTGACCTAGCATTACGCTCTATGCAACACGATTATCCTATTTTCGAATCTTCACCATTAAAAATGCACAAAGTTTACTTTACTATGCTCGATAATTTATTAAAAAAATTGCAGCAAGAGCATTTTACGTTAAAAAAAATATTACAGGACAAACAAATTCGCATTATACGTTGGCAGCGGATTGATGATTATTTTAGCGATCTCTATATAACAACAACCGGAAATGATGAAGTCATTCGGTATGCAAATCACCATTTAAAACAAAGTGTGGAAGACCTATTACTATCACGTCTATAGTCATATTGAGGCTGCTAAAAAACTAAAAGGCAGCCTCAATTACTTTAATCAACCAACACTGAAGCATATTTGCTAATAGTATCAGATGTTAATATGCCCTCTTTGAAAAAATGGTTCACATAAATCGATAGCATTAGTTCATGCTCTTCTGTAATGTCTGCTTGTAGTAAAATCCGATTTATTAATGCAGCATGTACATGAGGCTGCGCATACAAGGTATTCCAAGCACGAATACGGTATTCTACGTCTTCACTAAAAGCAGCAGTTTCCAACTCATCTGTAGGTACTTCCTCACTAAAATGCGCGTAAGGATCCTCGTATTGGTCTGTATAAACAAACTTATAAAGCTGGTCAACAGGTGCAATTTCTTGATCATCTAAAAACACAACGCCATTATGTAATGAAATATCGCCACTCTCCAAATTTAGGAACGGTGCGTCAGATGAAAAATGTGTAATATTGGTTGTTATGGCGGGAGTAATAAATGTATATGTTGCACTAGGAAGTGTCGGATAATCTGTAAATGAATCATTCATTAAATCATAAAAAGCTGCGGGTTTATAATAAAACTGCGCATCAATACTTTTCGCTTCGATCGTCCATTCAGTCAAATCCCATAATACACGTAAAGCAACGCCACTATTCGTTTTTTGTAGCTCATCATAAATATAAAATAAACCATTACACAACTCGCCATGTTCCGACACAATATCAGTAAAAATCAGCTCGACAATCGCCTTTGTTGTAAAACCACCCGTCGTATCTAGAGTGAGTTTTAAATTTCTTCCATCTCGCTCGGTGCGAATGATTCGCCCGTCATGTAAGCTTTGCTGGAACACTTCCTGTGCCCCTTTCTCCAGGTACGGAATCGTTTTTTCTTTATTCTCGTAAGCCGCAGTTAAGAGGGTTTCAAATTGCTCTTGCTGTTGTTGCATCCAAGTTAAATAATCTTGCCGCACTTTTTTCGGTAACGCTGGTGAATTCAAAGTGCCATCTTCTACATATGGACGAAATCTTTCGGGTAAAACTTTACACAATCTGGTCTTTTCTAACTCTAACTCCTGTGCTAATTCCACATATAAATTACGATTTTCTTCTTTCGCTTCAAGAAGAGCAATTTCCCATTCTTCATCACTTTCGCGGATAGGCAAACTATGAGATCGCTCAAACTGATCTTTCGCTTGCTGTGATAAATGCCACATAACAAAACACTCCCTATATAAAAAGGGAGAGCAACAATTGTCACTCTACCCTCATAATTAAATTAAGCTTTTAACAACTTTGGACATAACTGCACCGTCAGCTTTTCCAGCAAGTAATGGTTTTGCAATTTTCATTGCATCTCCCATATTCATCCCTTTACCTACACCTGCTTCGATCAGCAACTCCGCAATTTTGTCTTCAGATAATTGTTCAGGTAAAAATTGTTTTAAAAGAGCAAGCTTTACTTGTTCTTTTTCTATTAAATCAGCACGACCTGCGTTTTGTGCACCTTCTAAAGCTTGGTTTGTTTGCTTAATTTCACGATTGACAATGGCGATTTCCTCTTCGTTTGTCAATGCAGCACCTTTTTCCTTCTCGGCGTTATCAAGTGCAGATTTTAATAATGTTAAAACACCTTTAGTTAATGTATTTTTTTCTTTCATAGCTGTTTTTATTTGCTCGAATACAGCTGTTTTTAACATGGTGTTTCACTCCTTCCATCCATGTTCTATATTGTAACATGGATTATAAAGTAACGTAAATTAGTGTAATTGCATGGGCAAATAAATGCCCCCAAAAGAATAGCACTTAGCTGACATTTAATCGTTTTGACTTCTATTACAACATATTTCATAATTATTGAGAAAATCAAGTATATAAATTAACATAATTTCTATTGGAATTGATATAGAAAATGAAATCCATTTCGCTAAGCTTAAAATAAAAAATATTAAAATCATTACAGCTACTATTATTTTTACATTGGTTTGCATTTTACCTCCAAACATTTTACACATTCATTAATTTCCCTCGAATTTATAATGATTCTTCTTGGTTAATGGCAACTCAACATATAATGAGGAATATTTACTTAGAATCTAACCTAAAAACCTTAAATAGTTATTATAAAATTCATGAAGAATTCTTAAGAAAAATCCAGAATTTCACACAAAACAACATATAAAAAACCTGGGAACCAATTTATCTTTAAGTTCTCAGGTTTTACAGGTTTATTCAGTTTTAGAAGAACAGCAGCTAGATGATGCATTCGTTTCCGAAGCATTTTGATCCTTTGGTTCCACCACTTCTTCAATTTTTACGTTACAACAAGACGTCTTATCTTCTTTTACTTCTTCAATTTTTATATGGCAACAATCATTATTTTTCTTAGATTTCTTGAAAATGTTAAACATAATTATGCTCACCTCCTTTAAATGATGTAGAATAAGAATCCAGAAAGCGTAGCCATTGCTATGACAGAGGCTACAAAAGCAACTACTAAACGCTTATGGAAAATTGAATTTAATAATGCTACCTCAGGAATACTTGCTCCTACTGAACCGATCATTAAAGCCATAACAGGTGGGAAAGCCATTCCCTTAGCAATTAAGATTTTTGATAATGGAATCATTGTTTCAATTCGAACATACAACGGAATACCAATAACAGCTGCGAT
>DEQI01000072.1:2773-6539 GCA_002360295.1 Planococcaceae bacterium UBA3370 | reverse complement strand
CAGCCGCATCAAGGTCCTCTTTTTGCTTTGCATCATATCATGATAGCTTTTCCCGATGTTGAATGGTTTTTTGTCGTAGCAAGTGATATGCCTTATATGAATGCAGATTTTATCCGTAGCATGTTGGAATATGTAGATGATCGTTTTGACGCCATTGTTCCTAAACAAAATATACGGATACATCCACTCGCTGCTTTATATCGAAGAAGCGCTTTCCCTAAAATGAAACAACTAACGGAGCAAAACAAACGGAGTATGCAAGCTTTATTAGAGCAACTTCGCGTTTGCTATGTTTCATTTGAGGACAATAGTCCAACTTTTATCAATATCAACTCACAACAAGATTGGTCAAAAACAACTAAAAAGGAGTCTGAACATGAATAATTTTACACATTGGAACGAAGAAGGTCGTCCTAAAATGGTCGATATTTCAGAAAAGGAAATCACGTCACGTACGGCTATAGCTCGTAGTGTCATTACACTATCTGACGAGGTATATCAAGCCATACAGCAAGGTGGCATTAAAAAAGGGGATCCGACACAAGTTGCACAAATTGCTGGGATTATGGGGGCTAAAAAAACAGCCGATATCATTCCAATGTGTCACCCAATTTTATTGCAAGGAACCGACCTTCAATTTGACTATAAAAAAGTAGAGACTGGATACGAGCTTCATATTCAAGCTACTGTAAAATGTAGTGGAAAAACAGGCGTCGAGATGGAAGCATTAACAGCTGTATCCATAGCCGCCCTCACTTTTTATGATATGTGTAAAGCCGTTGATAAAACGATGGTCATAAAAGAAACATATTTAGTACAAAAAACAGGCGGAAAAAGTGGTACCTTTATACATAAATAAGGTATCAGCTTTTAAATGATTTTATTGCTTTGTCAGTAGCCCTCTTAGTGGTCACTGACAGAGCACCAACCTACCTTATCCTCCAATATGGGACATTTCAATTTTCGAGTTTTTTCTGTTTGCTATCGTTTGTTCATTCCGTTCATCAGAATAGCGATCACTTCTATTTTCCCAAACTGTTGAAATACACTTCTTAATCGCCGCATCGTCTTCCCCTGATCTGAGTAATTCTCTTAAATCTGTACCTTCAGTCGCGAATAAGCAAGTATATAATTTCCCTTCTGCCGATAGACGAACACGCGAACAAGATGAACAGAATGTATCGGTAACAGATGATATGACACCAATTTCACCTTTGTTATCTTGGTATTGGTAGCGTGTCGCTACTTCTCCTTTATAGTTTGGTGCAACAGGTTGCAATGGCAAAACTTGATGTATTCGATCGACAATTTCCTTTTTAGAGACAACCTCTTCTAATTGCCAGCCATTGGAATTACCAACATCCATATATTCAATAAAACGTAAAATATGCTGCTTTTCTTTAAAGAACTCGGCCATCTTTACAATATCTTGGTCATTTTTTCCCTTTTGGACAACCATATTAATTTTTACTTGTAGATTTGCCTCTGCTGCCTTTTCTATTCCTTCTAATACAGTTTTAACTTTACCTCGACGCCCATTCATGTCGAAAAATCGTTCTTCATGAAGTGAATCTAGACTGACTGATACTCTTGCTAAGCCCGCTTGTGCCAATGAATGAGCATATTTTTTTAACAACGTACCATTTGTTGTTAAAGCAATATCTTCCACACCATCAATACGATGGATACGTTCAATTAATTCAGGAAGATCACGGCGTAGTAGAGGCTCTCCTCCTGTAATGCGAACCTTCTTAACACCCAATGAAACGAAAATTTTAACTAAACGTTCAATCTCATCAAAATTCAATATTTTTTCAGACGGTAAAAATGCATAATCGGGGCCAAATACTTCCGCAGGCATGCAATAGCGACAGCGAAAATTACAACGGTCTGTCACTGATATCCTTAAATCTCTTAATGGTCTGAGTAATTGGTCTTGTAGATTTGACATTTAATCTCCTTCTTTCGGTTTTTCGTTTACTGGTAATAAAATGCGTTGCGGATGTGTATATATATTTAAAGTATTTTGAGCAATAAATCCAACTGTTGTAATACCTAGATGCTCTGCCAATTGTAAAGCTAATTCGGTCGGCGCCGATTTAGACAAAACAATCCCACATCCAATTTTAGATACTTTTAGTAAAATTTCCGATGAAATTCTTCCACTAAAAACGATTATTTTGTCCTGCATGCTAATATGATTCCGTAGACAATAGCCATATATTTTATCTAATGTATTATGACGTCCAATATCCATTCGGCTTAAAATCAAGCCATTCTCATTACATAATGCTGCATTATGCACTCCACCTGTTTTTTTAAAAAGTGTAGCAGAATCCTGCATTGCATGCATTAAACGAAAGCAATCCTCGGTAGTAATTTGCACATGAATATCTTCCATTTTTTTCGCTCCTAGAGCATCGTTTGTGAAAACAAAGCCTTGTCGACTCATCCCACAACAAGATGTAATATAGCGTTTATTTTGCGTTTGTTGATAATAAGGATTTATGTACTTTGTTTTTATATGCACAAAGCCCTCTTTTTCTTGAACCCAAATATCTTCAATATCTTCGTAACTACGTATTACTCGCTCAGAAGCCAAATAGCCAATGACCATATCTTCTACAAACTCGGGTGTGCAAACCATCGTCACAAATTCCTGCTGATTAATCTTTACAGTAACAGCATATTCAGTGACTACTAAATCTTCTATTTTATTCACTTCTTGATTTTCAATGCGCAAAATTTCCCGTGTAATTGCTTTATCCATAAGGCCATCCCCTTTATCCGCTTATATTCTTTTCAAAAACAAAGACAGAAATAGCAAAATCCTCTTCAATTTTAATATCAGAAAATAAGTGGAGTAATTTACTGCCCATCAATTCTTCCATTCCCTCAGGTGGTGATTGAGCATACAAATCTTGAATCATATGTGTTCGTGCAGCATGAACCATTTTTAGCCCATCAGGTGTACTCGCAATGAATTTTTCAGTCGGTGTAATATTCCCATACAAAGTAGAAACAGCCATATTCTCGACAAAAACAGTATGAATACGCTCCGGCCCTTTACCAAATAGCTCCTTACGTAATTTTCGAATCATATCGTTAAATTCATGTACCTTTTTAGACAAATTTACGATTCTCCCTTTGTGATTATTCTATTTTACGTAATAAATATGAAGTCATCCTTACCGTTTGTCAACAATATAGTAACTTAAAAAAAATAAAAGAGAAAATGTTTTTTTTTTATCATTTTTATCAGTTTTGAATGATAAATATTGTTGATTCTGTAGAAAGAGACTATAATTATTATAAATGGAATTGTTGTATTTTGAATCCTATGTAATTATTACAATAAAGTGAATCTTCAATTTGTGGAGGTCTTCCATCTTCCCCACTGATTGTAGACAACCCAATCAGGATTTACGGACATGAAATCCCCTCACTTAGAGTTTTTAGCTCTACACTTTGAAGTGAGCGTTTTACTGCCCGTTAATCTACGATAAAAGTGAAACGTTCGCATAGTGTTTTTTATATTTGAATTCTATTGTTAGTAAAAAATAAAAGTAGATTGATTTTTTAGCAATGCCTGCTAAAAATTTTATCCACCATGAAAAATGAGCATGTCCTAGACGTGCTGTTTCATGGTGGATTTTTATTTTTCTAAACCTAGATATAGGAAATGTGTAATAAATTATTATTAAACCTATTTTTAGGTGGCTTAGATGTCAATTGGGAATTACAATAATAACAAGACAACCTTTAA
>DEQI01000072.1:1675-2614 GCA_002360295.1 Planococcaceae bacterium UBA3370 | reverse complement strand
GCGAGTCAACCGTAGAGGAAATCTACGTTCTAAAACTACAAGTAACAGAAAAAAGAAAACCAACACGCTTGTTATCCCATATGTTATTCCCTTTAAGTCTTAAGCCGTAACATGTTGTCCTATCATTCTAAAAGTGAAAAAGGAGGAAGTTACCTTGACTCAAATTAAAATTAATGGCGTATCGTATGATGTAAAAGAAGGAGCGACAATCCTTGATACCATTAATCAGCATAACATTCCACATCCACAAATTTGTCATGTACCAGCTGTTGATCCAATCGAAACATGTGATACATGTATCGTTGAGGTAAATGGTCAATTAGTTCGTTCTTGTTCAACAAAAGCTGTAGACGGTATGAATATACTACTTGCTTCTGAGAAAGCGAAGGCTGCACAAACAGAAGCAATGGACCGTCTACTCGAAAATCATTTACTGTACTGTACTGTTTGTGATAATAACAATGGGAGCTGTACATTACACAATACAGCTGAATTAATGGAAATCGAGCATCAAAAATATCCTTACAAGCCGAAAGTAGAGCCCCATGAAGTAGACATGTCACATCCATTTTACCGATATGATCCAAACCAATGTATTGCATGTGGTCAATGTGTAGAGGTGTGTCAAAGTTTACAAGTTAACGAAACACTATCTCTTGATTGGGAAGCAGAAAGACCTCGAGTAATTTGGGATAATGGTGTAGCTATTAATGATTCTTCCTGTGTAAGCTGTGGTCAATGTGTAACTGTTTGTCCATGTAACGCATTAATGGAGAAATCCATGCTTGGAGAAGCTGGATTTATGACTGGACTTAAACAGGATATGTTAGATCCTATGATTAACTTAATTAAAGAAGTTGAACCAGGGTATAGTGGCATCTTTGCTGTTTCAGAAATTGAAGCTGCTATGCGTAGTAAACGTACGAAAAAAACAAAAAC
>DEQI01000072.1:0-1589 GCA_002360295.1 Planococcaceae bacterium UBA3370 | reverse complement strand
CCAGTAAATGCAATATCTACATGTGTTAAAGGGAAATTCGGTTGGGACTTCATCAACTCTGAGGAACGTATTACAAAGCCACTTATTCGCAAAAACGACGAATTTGTTGAATCCTCTTGGGATGAAGCGTTAGACTTAATTGCTTCTAAACTAGGGGGGATTCAACAACAATATGGACCTGGATCTGTCGGATTTATTTCTTCTTCCAAAATTACAAATGAAGAAAACTACTTAATTCAAAAAATGGCCCGTCAATTGTTTGAAACAAACGACGTAGATAATTGTTCCCGCTATTGTCAATCGCCGGCTACTGACGGCTTATTGCGTACAGTTGGTATGGGTGGTGATGCTGGGACAATTAAAGATATCGCAAAGGCTGGTTTAGTTATTATCGTTGGTGCTAACCCTGCTGAGGGCCATCCAGTTTTAGCAACACGAGTTAAACGTGCACATAAGCTCCATGGTCAAAAATTAATTGTTGCCGATGTTCGTAAACATGAAATGGCTGAGCGTTCAGATATTTTCATGCGACCAAAACAAGGAACGGACCAAGTTTGGTTAATGGCTGTAACAAAATATATCATTGATCAAGGATGGCATGATATAGACTTCATTCAAGAAAATGTCCTGTACTTTAATGATTTTAAACAAGTCCTTGAAAAATACACACTCGAATACGCCCAAGAACATACGGGTATAAGCAAAGAAACTTTAATCCAAGTTGCTGAAATGATACGTGATGCAGACGGCACATGTGTGCTTTGGGGTATGGGTGTGACACAAAATACAGGTGGTTCTTATACATCCGCTGCTATTTCCAATCTGCTATTAGCGACTGGGAACTATCGCCGTCCGGGTGCAGGGGCTTATCCTCTACGCGGACACAACAATGTGCAAGGTGCTTGTGACATGGGTACCCTACCAAATCTATTACCAGGTTATCAAAAAGTAACAGATGATGAAGCACGTGCAAAATTTGAAGAAGCATATGGTGTAAAAATTAAGCCGCAGCCAGGTCGTAACAACATGCAAATGTTAGATGCGATTATGGAAGGTAAGATGAAGGCTATGTATTTAGTCGGAGAGGACATGGCACTCGTTGATTGTAATGCTAACCATGTAGATGAGGTACTTTCACAATTAGACTTTTTTGTCGTGCAAGATTGCTTCTTATCTCGGACAGCAAGATATGCAGATGTAATCTTACCAGCAGCACCTTCTCTAGAAAAAGAAGGTACGTTCACTAACACAGAACGTCGCGTTCAGCGTCTATATCAAGTTTTACCTACGTTAGGTGAATCAAAAGCGGACTGGGAAATTACTCAAGCTATAGCTCAACGCTTAGGAGCAGACTGGAATTACAGCCATCCAAGTGAAATTTTTGATGAAATGGCTAGCCTTTCCCCTCTTTTCTCACAAGCTAATTATGATGTATTAGAAGGCTGGGGTAGCTTCTGCTGGGGCAGTCTTGATGGAAAAGATACACCTTTATTATATGAAGATGGGTTTAACTTCCCTGACAAAAAAGCGCGCTTTGCCTTACATGATTGGATACAACCTGTTGAATATGAGGCACAATACGATTGCCT
>DEQI01000385.1:5073-20583 GCA_002360295.1 Planococcaceae bacterium UBA3370 | reverse complement strand
CAACGCGTGGAAAGTCTCCTCATCCTTTTGGTGATCAAGTAGAGCATGTAACAGTAGACCGTATGAAAAAAGAGCAACTAGAACAACTCATGACGGATCGTACATTTGATATTGTTTATGATAATATTTGCTATTCTCCTAATGAAGCAAAAGCTTTTTGTGATGTTTTTAACGGTAAAATTGGTAAGCTTGTCTTTACTTCTACTTTATCGACTTATGAGGCAGATGGTAAAGCAAAGGTTGAGCAAGATTTTAATCCCTATCATTATGAAATTCGTATGGGAGATCGTACGGATTTTACTTACGGAGAGGGGAAACGTCAGGCAGAAGCGGTGTTTTATAAATATGCCCAGTTCCCAGTAGTAGCTGTATGATTCCCCATTGTAATGGGAGAGGACGATTACACCGAACGCTTACATTTCCATGTGAAGCGAGTAATGCAGGGGGAACCAATTGGCTTTATAAATATGGATGCCGAAATGTCATTTATTCAAGCGACTGAAGCAGCACGTTTTTTACTATGGGCAGGTAAAGCTGCTATTGAAGGTCCTTATAATGCGACGTCTTCAGGAACGATTTCTTTACGCGCATTAATGGACTTAATAGAAGAGGCAACAGGTAAGCAGGCTAAAATTGCACTTGTCGGTAATGATGAAATCCGCTCACCATACGCTATTCCACAATCATGGTATATGAAAAATGAAAAAGCGACTGCTGCAGGGTTCCATTTTACACAGTTACATAATTGGCTGAACGATTTAGTGCGTGTCATTGTGAAACAATACACTTAATTGAAACAGCCATCTGTTTTCGTTAAAATAGAGGTATCAAAAGATAAGGTAGGAAATGAATGTGTATAAGTTAGCAGCAACTGTTGTGAAATTTATTTTAGGGTTAAATGGATCAACCGCAAAAGTATACGGGAAAGAAAACTTACCACAAGAAGGTGGATTTATCATCGCGTGTACGCATACAGGTTATGTCGATATTTTAAATTTAGGTGTATCTGTATATCCGCGTGAAATTCATTTCATGGCAAAAAAACAGTTATTTGATGTAAAAGGATTAGGTTGGTTAATCACTAAATTGAATGCTTTCCCTGTAGATCGTGATAATCCAGGACCTAGCGTAATCAAAATTCCACGCCAACTTATAAAAGAAGGGAAAATTGTCGGTATTTTCCCGAGTGGTACGCGTACGGATGAAAGTACAGATTTGAAGCAAGGGGCTATTACGATTGCGCAGTTATCAAAAGCACAAATTGTCCCTGCTGCCTACATTGGACCTCGTAATGCGAGTGAGGTATTTAAACGGCAAAAAGGTTATTTAATTTACGGAAAGCCTTTTACTGTTGATGGAGGCAAAGAAGCACGCGATGAAGCAACGCAATATTTAGAGCAAGAGCTCCTACGCCTAACAGAAGAACTAAAATTAAAAGCATAGGAGGTCCGTTATGATTCGTGTATTATTTGTTTGCTTAGGGAATATTTGTCGTTCTCCGATGGCAGAAGCAGTAATGCGTGATTTAGTGAAAAAACGTGGTCTAAGTGCGGAAGTGCAAGTTGACTCTGCGGCAACTAGCTCATGGCATGTTGGTGAGCAGCCACACAAGGGGACTGTAGCAAAGCTTAAGGAATATAATATATCAACTGCTGGAATGAAAGGTCGTCAGCTTTCAAAAAATGATTTTGAAGCCTTTGATTATATTATTGGAATGGATGCGAGTAATGTCCATAATATTAGGGAAATGTTGGGTCAACCGAATCACCCGAAAATTTTCCGCCTATTAGATTTAACAGCCCATCAAAAAGATGTACCAGATCCTTGGTATACAAATAATTTTCAAGAAACGTATGACCTTGTCGTAGAAGGCTGTGAAGCATTGCTTGAAAAAATAGTATCTCCAATTACTTAGATTTTCTGTGATAGAAAATTAAACACCCTATAAATGTCAAATTTAACATTTATAGGGTGTATTTTATTAGATATTATTGCGCATAATCTCCTGTATAATTTACGAGAGAACAGGATTGAACACCTGGAATTTCGTCTATTAATGTCATAAAACTAGTATTATCATCAGTGAGACGAATTTCAACAGTTATTTCTATTAAGCCATTTCGGACAGATTTTGATTTTAATTTTGTATTTAATTTATGAAATATTTTATGCAACTCATCTGTTGCATCATTTGTATAATGAACAACTAATAAATAGGCCTCTCCTCGAATTTTTTTCTTTGATAGCCAAGCTAATACACTACCAAAGGCTAAGGAACCGATTAAAGCTAGTGGATACATATTTGCTCCGATAGCTATCCCAGCTGCAATAGCCCAAAACATATAGACAATATCGAGTGGGTCTTTTACGGCTGTGCGGAACCGAACAATACTAAGCGCCCCGACCATCCCTAGTGATAATACGATATTCGTACTAATTGTCATAATAATTAAAGACGTTATCATCGTCATTAAAACAAAAGATACATTGTAATTATAGCTATAAACCACCCCACGGAAACATTTCTTATATACCAAATAAATAAACATTCCTACAGCAAATGAACATAGTAATCCTAATAAGATATTAATATAGGAGACACTTGCAAATGAATCTAGGTTAAGTACACTTTTCTTTATTATATCTTGGAAATTTAACGTATCATTCATATTGAAACTCCCTTTTATTTAAAGTACTGAATAGCTCTTTCGCGACATAGTACATATTTTGAAATAGCTGATCGAACGAATCGCTCCGGTTGCAATAATTGACGCACTAAATCAGGTAGAAAATGGTCGAATTTCACTTCTAAAATGACTTGCTCAGGATATAAAATTTCCTCGTAGATAATTCGGTCGTCAAATAAATCGATACCATTTACACCAGCACGCAATTCCTTGTCGAAAGTAACACGTACATTGCCAGGTTCAAACACGTATGCTTCTCGTAAGTAGTCTACGATGACAGTGGGGCGAAACAGGCGGTAGTGTAACGCATGATAAAAATCTCGAACTAATGGCTCTGTGTGATCTTTTAATACAGAATATTGACTGGACAATATGGCTTCATAATCGGCACGTGTTAAACGCGCCGATTCTTTACAAATAAAATCGCCAAATTTACTTTTTCGTTCCAAGTTAATAACGCTATCATCGCCATTATAAATTCTAATTCGGTATTTTTCGCGACCAAAAATCCCATCATTTTTATCATATAATGAATGGTCATGTATGCCATCAAAATATAAACTACGAATATTATAGCCTTCTAAATTTTTTGAGTGTTTATCTAGAGTTAGCACTGTTGATACTTTAGATCTCAGTGCGTACATTTCAAAATAATTGATATAGTACTTCATTTCATAGCGAAGTTTACGATTATTCATATTCACTATTCCACCTTAAATCTAAGAATGCCAAAGTAATATTCACTCGTCTCTTCATCTTTGTACATATCAAAAGATGTTTGGGTATTACCCTGCGAATCTGTAGCGATTACTTTCCAATAATACACACCAGGTTGCAGCTGTGGCACACGTAATTCATTAATACGGATATTTTCTTCATGATGAACAACTTGCTGCATTGTTGGGTCACGTGCAATCGTCACATCATAATAAATATCATCGCCTTGTAAATCGAAAGCAACATCCCACTCAAAGACGTGCTCACCATTTTCAACTTTTATGTCATCAGACATGAAAAACGGCTTAGGCTTTTGTAAATCCTCATAATAACGCTCAAGTGCGCGTGCTGGTGTTGTAGCAATACTTTGTAATTCTTGTTTATACGTACTATTAATAATCGGTAAATACTGATTATCTGGGTAGCGAAGGACATATGGCTCAACAATAGATGCGTATTTATTTAATTGGGCAGTAACTTTCTCTTCGTTAATATAGTTCGCCGCCAGCTCTTCTAATTTTGCAGTCAGCTTATCTACATTTTCTTGTTCTCTAAAGTAGCGATTTAATAATCGGTTTCCCCAGTAATTGCTTATACCTGATTGATATAAACGGATAAATTGCTGACTTCGTCCAGCATCCCAAGCATCATCATAATCCCAAGGTAAAATAATCCATTTATTGTTATTTAGAGGGGAGTATAAGAAAAAGTTATTCGCATCGGTATCCATATTATCCATTAATATATTGACTGCTACCCAAGTTAATAGATTTTCCTCTACAAAGTGGCGATCAATCACTTCATTAATCGGAATCTCATAGTCATTCACATCATTCAGCATATTAATCAGTTTATCGTGTTCTTCGCGGCCTTTAATTTCTAAAATGCTTTCAAATGCTTCACGGTCATAGTTTTCATCTGTTTGTGAACGGATTTGTTCAGGATATCGGTTAAATTCAAAAAATGTTACTTTGTATAAGTATCCATTTGGATCAAACAAATGGTTGCGTAAAAACTGTTTGTTTGGTTGTTCAACATGAGTATAGAGCCCATAGTCTTCATATGTTGTTGCACCAGCTGTTAAATCTTTGACGTATAAATGAACAAACTGTGTACGTAAACTCGAAATATTCGGGATTGTTTCCATCAAGTCAAAACTTAATTTATTACGCAATCTACTTCCATCAGCGATATGCTTATTTAAATTAATAGTTTGCTGATTATTCCATAAGCCCGTACTATCTAGTAATTTGATTTTGTATGATTTTTGAGGCTGATTCCGCGCTGAATTTCCTCGAATACTAATTTTTGCATTGGCTGTCGTATCAGATGCTCCAAACATACCCGCTTTAGGACCTTTTCCATCTGGTTCGCCTTCTGCTAATATAATGTCCAGCTTTTCATCGCTATAACGGTCAGTAATTCGGTTAAGTGCATACCAATCTAATTCCTTATTTTCATCATTTGGTAATACAGTAATATAAAAAGTTTTAATAGAAGCATCATCATCTCGCTCGTATATCCGCTTATCATCAATTTGCAGTGAGGGAGAGGATGCTACAACAGACTGCGTTGTCGCTTCTTCATTATTTATTTGTTGTTCATCTGTACACCCAGCTAAAGTAACAGCTGCTAGTAGTATTGCACCCAAAATAGCTGTTTTGTCTTTCCATTTAAAGCGACGCTTAGATTTAGCACTAATGGTAAGCATCGGCTGTGGACAAAATGTGTAGTAGTCGATGTTCGCTACAATATATAGCATGCGGATAAATGCTGCTATTAAGCCTATAAATGATGCTAAAAACATACCGATGCCATGAAATTCAAAGACCATTGTAATATATGTTAATATGGCAGTTAAGCCTATAAATGACGCGCTAATAATTAAAACTCCTTTTTGATCATCAAAATACATTAAAATATGTAGTAGGACAAACATGAATATAAAGAAGAAATAGGCAAAACAAAGAGTGATAAACAAATCAAGCTGTTCCATCGAGAATCCGATTTTAGGTAATACTAAAATGCCGATTGCGATTGATATCGTTGTAAATAAAAGTTGAATTTCTGCTAAAAAGCCAGTCCGGTGTAATAACACTTTTTGCATTCTTTTTTTTGCTATTTGTAAGCTTTCATATGTTCCACCATCAGTTACATTTTTATAGTAATTTAAAAATTTCTCATAAAAATCGGTTTCAATAATAACGACAAAGAAAATAAGAGATGGCAATACCGATAAATAAGCATAAAAGACAGCAACATCATAAAATGGCATTAATAAAAATTGTTTAGAAATTAAAAAATGCTCGTCTGAAAAAAACCAATAAACGAAATTGTGTATATAAACACTTGAATAAACACATATCCCACTAAATATTACTGTCGGATAGGATTTTATAATATGTAAAAATGTAAAATAATCTTGTTTATTATTACGAGGAAATACTTGTTCAAAATGGAGTGAAGATAATATTATAATACTCGCAAAGCCCACATTAATGCCGAGCATCGCAATGATCACTGCATCTAAATGAGTAAAATGAAATAATAAAAAGCTTGTTAATAGAGACAGTGCAACAGCGATTGCAAAACCGCGGAGAATACGTTTATAGTCTTTTAGTGCTGATAAAAAGACGTTTTGCATCCAAATAACGACTAGCTCGACGAAATAAATATAGGCGACTACTTTATATAGTAAGCTTTCTTCTACATTCCATAAAAAAACAATGGCGATAATCCCAGCGATGGGTAAAATTATGATAAGGCTTCCATAATATGCAGTGATGATTTGTTCATATTTTCGTTCATAAATACTATCTGCGATAAAACGTGTAACGACCATTGACAAACCCGAAGTGACAATAATAGAAAATACGAAGCAGTAAGCCATCGTAGCTACGAATAGTTCATTTTGTAAATAACTACTGCCACTTTCACGCATCATATATGTTTGAGTAAATACGAGTATTAAGCATAAAATCATTGGACCAATCGTTGTCATAGTCGAATACGAAAAGGCCTTTATATTTTGTAAAAGGCCTTGTTGACGGTATAATTTTCGCAGCTCAAAACCTATACCTGCCATTACTAAACACCTCCTAATCTTTTATACAACTCTCTGTAACTATTAATAAACGTTGTACGCTTATAATGATGTGCTACTCGAGAATAACCATTATGCCCCATATGATCTCGTAAGTTTTTATCTCGGCATAGTTTTAAAACGTAGCTCGCCATTTCTTCATAATGCATGACCGGGACGATATAGCCCGCCTGACCGAAGCTATCATTCGGGCCACCTTCTATTAACTCTCGGCAACTCCCTACATTTGTACAAACAAAAGGCTTTGCACATGCAAAACCCTCTAATATAGCAAGAGGTTGTCCTTCACTTATACTAGTGAGTAATAAAATATCAATATTACCTAAATAGTCTTTTATTTGAACTAAACCAGTAAAAATTATATTGCGAATTTCTAATGTTTCCACTAACTTCAAACACTCTTCGTAATATGTTGAATCTTCCTCTGCAGGTCCCATAATGTAAAGTTCTACATTCGGCATGGCTTGTTCAACTAATGCAAACATTTGTATGAGCATTTTAATATCTTTAATCGGTACGACACGGACAATAGCCCCAAGTCTAATTTTATCATCTTGTACAGTTCGAACAACATTTGCATAATCTGCAATTTCAATGCCATTTGGGATAATGCTTATTTTATTAGCATCACAGCCAAGTTCGATTTGAATTTCGCGATTACGTCCAAATAACGTAATCACTTCATCAGCTAACTCATAAATCGAACTAGATAGTGTGTAAAAATAGTTAATCCATAAATCTTTAAAATAACCTTTCACCCAATTGGCTTTAATAATTTCCTCTTCACGTTCCCGCGAATAAATGCCGTGTTCTGTTAATAATAAAGGTTTTTCATATACGACCTTTGCTAATGCACCTAAAACGCCAGCATAGCCAGTCGATACAGCATGGTAAACGTCAGCCTTTGGAATATCATGACGTACAATGGAGAATAACGGTAAAATCATCGAGCTTAAAGTCCAAAATAATTCGGTGAAAGGAACTTGAGAATATTGGGTTTTCGCTAAATGCTCTACTAAGTCGTAATAGTCTTTACTAGATAAAAACTCTCCAACATTACTAAACTGGTCACTACGTATCATTTTAAAAAACTCTGACCAGTTGACATCCTTTGTTCCACTAATAAGAGAAGTTAAACTTTGCTGTTGTTTAGCAGTCAAGCGATACCTTTTCCCCCATTTAGCTACTTCGTTTAAATGAGCGTCTAAAAAAACTTCACGCACTTCAATAAGATTTGATGGAAGCGTATATTTAAACTTACCTTGCTGTTTTTTTTCTGCTGCAATTGCATAGATGATAAATTCATGTTCTGGCATAGAGGTCATTAAACTATGAATCCAGCTAGATACACCACCCGTGACATAAGGATAAGAACCTTCTGCTATTAAACAAATACGCATTTAATCTTCCCCCCTTAGAGTCACTTCAAAGTTTGAGTTATATGCTTGTACTAAATAAGTGTTGGTATCAATTTTTTTAATATCACAGTTTTTTAGTTTTCCAATTTTTTTCTCTGTTCGAAGGATAAAGTATTGGTCACTATAAAACTTTTCGATTTTACCGTTAATTTTGGACGGTGTTTGCTCGATTTGAACATTAGATTGTAACACCATTGCTTGATTAAGTGCTGCTTTTGTTGCTGTCATTGCACGTAGCCAAGGGTAAGTCGTATTGATGTTCTCCATATATTGTTTGAAATCTTCATACATATCAGACCATCCCCCTTTACTACGATCTTCACTAATGACATCATCTGGATGTGTGAAGTGGGAGAATACACCAAGACCTGTAATGGCGTTAGCAATTGCCCAATCATCTGATTCTGTCTGAAAATAACCTGAAGAAATACGGGGCATCTCGATTATGCCATCTTGTGCAATTTCAAATTCTTGAATGTATGAACGATTTGTACTATCTTCCGAATACAATGATGAAATTACTATTAAATCGGGCCAAGCTTCTTTTAATATTTGGCGTCCTTCTACGGATAGAGCATTCGAAGGTGGAACATATGATGTCACCGTATAGGAAGGGAATGCCACTTTCGCATATTGTAGTATTTCTTGGATAGAAGCTTTCATATCTTCAGTAGAAGTCCAAACATTATACCCAAATGATTGGGATATTTTTTTATCCATAGTTAAAGATTGGTGATTATAACCATGGAAACCAATTTCACCGCCACTTTGAATTAATTCACGCCCAAATGAGATTAAGTAACTGAACTCCTTATCTTCAGTATTTTCAAATGGAGGGTGTACTCGGTCGTTGTAAGACTCGATAATTCCCCCAGTATAAATAATATTGTTTTGCTTCGCTATTTGTAGCATGTTTGGCCACCAAATATTTTGATAAAATGAAGGCAAATCTCGCTTGTATTCTTTGTATATAATTGGATTTTTTCCTTTCGCAATAGGAGCTGGGAAATCATCGATAAAATATGTTTTCATGTTAAAAATAGGATATATATAATCGGGCTCTAATAAACTTATTGCTCCAGAAAGTAAACCTCTACTCACTTTATCTACTAGCATTGTTCCGTTAAAAACCATAAATGCACCTTGTCCGTAGTCATTTTTCCATAATAATGGAGTGCCATTAGTACTCTGGATTAATATATCTATATTTTTATCTAACGTAATTCCTAGGCTAACATTAATCTCGCTTTCTAGAAAAGATTTACCTTTTGTTCCGATTAATACATTCGATAGCATATCGACACCTTTGGATTCTATATAATTATGAAAATCTAAAATGCCGAGCTTTCGATATAATGCCTTAAAATGAGTATCCATGTTTAAAACGTTCATAAAAAATAGGCGACCACCGTTGTAAACATAGCTTTCAATTTCTTCAATACTACCTAAATGTTTTAAATAAGGCGTTGTTAGTATAATTCTAGGGCATTTTGCATAATCAACTTTACCTAAATAAACATCATAGGATTTCGTTTTTTTCTGCATATAAGAAAGTGCCTGCTCGGCATTATTTTTAAATGAAGTAGTCGTGTTATCATACACAATGCAATAATCGACTTGTTGAGAAGTCGTTGATTGTTGCTCTAAATTAGCTTGTATAATTTCATCTTTATAAGACAGTAAGTCCTCATTATCAACCATTTTTAAAACAAATTGAGTTCGCGATATATGTAAAATTAGCCCGCATAATAATACAAATAGAACAATAATAATTACTTTACGATTTGCAAATAGCCATTTCATCATTTCCATTCACTCCCAGTAGACCAAAAGCGTACAGTCGTAAGTGCTGTATTGGAAAGCGTTATCGGTGTAGATTTTAAATTCCTTAGCTCTTGCGCTAATTTTTCGAATGCACGCATTTCATAATAGACTGTCATTAAACTTATATAGGCTTTTTCGCATAAAGGGTATTGTTCTTTAAATAAGCGAGCACTTTGTTCTGCAGCCTGTATATCCTTTAACTCTAATTCAACCATCACTTTTTCTGCGTATACATCTTCGTCTGCCTGATCATTGATAATTAATTGCTGTAAAATTTGTGAATAGGTCATACGGTACTGTTTTGTCGATTGTTCATCTAAAAAACCGCTACGTAAATATTCCTTAATAACAGATCCGTATGTGAGTGCAACTTGCTTGTCATCTGGATTTTTACTGAACTGTACTGATAATTGCTGTAATAAAACAGATAGTTCACGCTTTATTTCAATAATAGCCGTTACGGCATAATGAGAGGTTTCTGTATCTTCATTAGTAACTGCTTTTTTTAATACATCTAAGTATTGTAAAGCATCTTGTTTTATCACATCGATCATGACACGTCTCCTAGTCGTGTAATCACTGATAATAAGTGCTTCTTCAACAGATAACACATTTAATTCTCGATCACGTTCTATCTTTTCTTGACTTTCAAGCATTTGTATTTGGATATCTTCTGTTTGTTTGTTCATATAGCCTTCAAATTGTGAGCCTTTATTATGTATAAAAGTCTTTGGCCAAATAGATGGGAAGAACCATCCTACTATTGGCAAAAATGTAACGATTGTCATTTTGAATAACCATTCACGCCAGTTTCCCTTTGAAATAAAGAAAATGACAGCTGCTGAAATAATAATATAGAGTACAAACAGTATAATCATCCGACAACACCTTCATATAATTCGAGTGTAATACCTGCATCTTCGAATCGTTTTAATACATATGAAATATCCTCTTGTTTCGTATTTGATAGTAAAATATACATTTCTTCGTTTTCGAAACTAATATAGTCCGTTTCACGTAACAGTTGACCTACTTTATCGGCTGTAATGCTTAATTGTGATTGGGGTACGGGCATAGTTAATAATGCAAACGGTATATTATACTTTTCTTTCGCTTCTATTTTACTATTTACGATTTTCTTAAATATTTCAGGTTTGAGTACAGTTGTCTGTTCAATATAGCGTGAATCTTCTGTTACTTGAATATAATCAAAAGCGCGCCCTAGAGACGTTTCAATAAGTTCTATTACTACTTTAAATAAGTTTTGGTGATAGTTCGAAAAGCTATCAAACGGTAATTCATCAATTGAAATAATAGCGATAATTTGTTGATTATGATAAATGGGTGCTGCCATTAGTGGGGCATCGTGTAATAATGATTTATTTATAAAGTGTTTGCCAGTATGGATCATTTGTTGCACATAGGGTGTTTCGTCTACCTTTATTGAATTAATTAAGGTACGATTTTCACTTGTATTAGAATTGGCAACTAGTCGTAAATATGATTGATACTTGTTAAACATATAAATGGATACACTATTACATTTCATAATCTTTTGGACAATATTGACCGTACTTGTTAATACCTTTTCGGGTTCTAGATAATCCAATTGTTTAATGATGGAGTGGATTTTTCCAAAGCTATCTTCACTTGTTAATACACGCATTTGTAGCTCATCTTTAACTGCACGTACATCTTGATGGATTTCTCTTAAAAATTGGTAACGCTTTTGCAATTCTTCGATTGTTTCTTTTTGGTCCGTAATTGTATTATTTTTTCGTTGAACCGAATAGCCAACAACTAATCCGATAAATAGGAAAGTAGCTAATTGGAAGAAAAACGTCGTATCGTACATTAAAGATATAAATTCTCGACCTTGTCTTATGTTGTCAGTTAAAAGTAGTAGGAAAGATAATATAACAGCCAAGAATGCTTGTTTATTGCCATATATGGCACCTATCGTCATTATATAAAAAATCCCTATTTCGAATGTAGGGAATATGGTCATTGGTATCTTTAAGACAATAATGTAAAGTAGACAAAAGATAATAAAATTTTCAAAGTAAGGTTTCCATCCCTTGAACCAAATAGGGAGTTCTCTTTTCTCCTTTTTTTGCTCAACTGGAGTAGAAACAGCAGAAGTAGCCCAGTTGTATGTTTTTTGCAGGCCTTCTTTTAAATCGTACATTGGCGTCCAATCTAATTCCTTTTTTACTCGCTCGTTGCACAATCTTGAATGGTAAATATCTTGAGGGCGAGGCATTCCATTTATAGTTTGAACTGAGCCATGTATTTTTTCCAAATTACGTACGATGTCATTGATAGTTGCCTGAGTATTTGTTGATAAATTATATACACCACTCATAATACTTTGCGAAGCTCGGTAAATGGCGAATGCTACATCTGAAACATAAATGAAGTCCCTTGTTTGATTGCCATCACCATGAATTTGCAATGGTTCATCTTTTATTAAGCGGGAAATAAATGTAGAAATGACGCCTCCTTCACCTTCACTCGTTTGACGTGGTCCATACACATTAGAGAAACGAAAACAAATAACATCTATGTCGTTCTCTGCATTCCAGTTGAGACAGTATTGTTCTCCTGTCCATTTACTAAGTCCATATGGAGAAATAGGTTGTGGCGTGTATGTTTCTTTTAAAGGAATATTGCTATTATTTCCATATATAGCAGCTGTTGAAGCGAATATAAACTTTTTCACATGATGCTCAGTTGCGAGCTGGAGAATGTTTATAAGACCTAAAATATTGCTTTTAGCATCATCCTTCGGGTAAATAACAGACTTAGCTACGCTTGCTTGAGCTGCGAGATGAACAACTATATCAAAGTTATAAGAAGCAAAGATGTCATTGCATTTTTCATCCTCAACAGATAAAATATAGGACTTATGTTTGACGGTTACATTTTCCCTTTTCCCTGTAGATAGATTATCAATAATGAAAATTTCATAACCTTCCTTATGAAATTGCTTTGCTACATGGGAACCGATAAAACCATATCCACCCGTAATTAATACTTTCATAATCGTATCCTCTCATTTGTTGTGCTATAGATAGTTTATTCAATTTTCAATAGGACAAAACTTGTGTAATACTTTAACAGTTTCATTTTTAAAATGATTTTGAGGGTAAGCATCTTTACTTTCATTTATATAGTCTTTAGTCGAGCATACATAGTAAGTGTTATCTTTAAATGTATTATTCACATTATAATATTGTACGGATATTTCACGGTAGCCTTCGTTTAATCGATCGTTGCTAATAAATAAATTTTCTTCGATTAAGTTATTATGAGCACCACCATTGTCCTTACTTGAACCACCTATTACTAGCCCGGCTTTATGGTTATTCATAATAAAGTTATTACGCACTGTAATATTCATAGCTGCTTGTTGATAGTTCTCACTAGAAATGGAGATTCCATAATCATTACCACTAACTAGATTGTTAATTATTTCTATATCTTTACTACCATCTATATAAATTCCTGCAGCTGAGTTGTCACCGCCATATGCGATATTTTGAGCGGATGAATTTTTTATAACAACATTATTAGAAATAATGCCTTTTCGGGAGAAATCTATACAATCCACTTCTTCACACGCATTGTAGTAGCCTGCAATATCTATACCAATATTATTATTATTGTGCATAAAGTTGTGATCGATTACAAAATCAGTAATATTACCACTAAACGTTAACGATTCACTACTTCCTAAAGTCAAATGATGCACTTCGTTTTTTCGTATAGTAATGTGATGAATTGCTTCAGATCGGTTGCCATATACAATAATCCCGTGAGCATTACCTTCCTCAGCATAGTTGGCGATGTGGTGGATATTATTATTCAATAACTCTATGTGTTTGCTTGCACCTCGTATTAAAACTCCAGCAGGATAATGGTCTTCATTATTTGTAGTAATATTTCGTATTTCAAAGCCTTGAATGCTTATCCCTTGTGCATCTTTAATGGAGAAGGCAGCTCGATTGGAGTTTGTGACTTCTACATTTTGTCCATCGATTACGACTTTTTCATTTTTGTAGGGTTGAATAGTAATCAAGCCTTGTTCGATATTGCCTATTTTGTCGATGTTAATAAGTTCCTCGTAAATACCTTCACGGACATAGATTGTATCCCCTGGCGTTACCTGATTAATAGCATGCTGAATTGTTCTCCATGGTGCTTCGTATGAGCCCGCCTCAGCGTTATTTCCAGTTTGGGCGACATAAAAGATAGTGCTAGCACTTGTTTTTAATGTAACGAAAAAGAACGAACATAATATGACACTACATATAAAAGTAATCTTGTTTTTAGTAAAACTCATAATGCGCCCTCCCAAAAAAAATCATAGTGAATGTAGTTACTCAGAAAGAAAAACTACTAGTTATATGTATATTTTAAATTTGATAGGAATTAGTTATTATTTGTGTTTTTTTGTAATTTAAATATAAAAAATGAATAATCAAACTCATTTTATTTTCTATATGTTTGAAAAACGTCTAAATATTAGATATAAATACTTATATTCAACAATAAATAATAGTACTTACTAGTAATGTTTACAAGTAAAATATTTACATAACTTAACATTTTCCTTAGTAATATTGATGCGCATCTAAGTTGGTCACATTTTTGTAATCAATATGCCAACAGCTTGATTTATCAGATAACGCTTTCCCCTTCTTGTTTTTTTTTATAACAAAATTAGTGTATAATACTACAGTAATTTATGGGATGCACCCTTCCTTATTTAAAATAAAACGATTGTGAAAGAGAGTGAGATTATGGGTCGTAAATGGAATAATATTAAAGATAAAAAAGCTTCAAAAGATGCCAATACTAGTCGTATTTATGCGAAATTTGGTCGTGAAATTTATGTAGCTGCAAAATCAGGTGAACCAGATCCAGAAGCTAACCGCGCATTAAAGACAGTATTAGAGCGTGCTAAAACATACTCTGTGCCAAAGCATATTATTGAAAAAGCAATCGATAAAGCAAAGGGCGGCGTTGACGAAAACTTTGATGAATTACGTTATGAAGGTTTTGGTGTTGCTGGTACGATGGTAATCGTTGAAGCCTTAACAAATAACGTTAACCGTACAGCATCTGATGTACGTGCGGCTTTCGGTAAAAATGGTGGTAACATGGGTGTAAGTGGCTCTGTTGCTTATATGTTTGATGCGACTGCTGTATTTGGTATTGAAGGTAAAACTGCTGACGAGATTTTAGAAATCTTAATGGAAGCAGATATAGACGCGCGTGACATTATTGAAGAGGAAGATACAGTCATTATTTATGCAGAGCCAGACCAATTCCATGCTACACAGGAAGCTTTAAAAGCTGTTGGGATTACTGAGTTTACAGTAGCTGAATTGACGATGCTACCTCAAACAGAAGTGTCACTTTCTAGCGAAGATATGGTGAAATTTGAAAAAATGATTGATGCATTAGAAGATTTAGAAGACGTTCAACGCGTATATCATAATGCAGATTTAGGTGAATAATTATTGGGTCCACTAGTTTTTAGCTAGTGGGCTTTTTTTACTTGTTATATGAAATAGAAAGTTTCAAACTATATGCAAACGTAGCTTTTGAATAAGGAGCTACGTTTTTTGTGTTTTTCTAAGAGTATTTGGCATTTTTAGAGAAAGTGTGACATTTTTCATTGTTAAATATTCGGTTTATGTAATAATGGAATTAATAGAAAATTCTGGTTTATCACCATAACTTGGGGTTGATT
>DEQI01000385.1:0-4994 GCA_002360295.1 Planococcaceae bacterium UBA3370 | reverse complement strand
GTCACGAAGGCGTTATCACAGGACGTGATGTTTTTAGCCTTCGTTCCTTATTGACGCTAATCCCCAAGGAGTCACGCTGGCTCCACTCCAATCAACAAACACTTTATTCTTACTGTCAATCCTAACTTTTGGTGATGAACCAAAATACTAATATATGGAAAGCGGTGATGAAAGAATGCGGTTTTTAAGAACTATTAAAGCGAAGCTACTATTTTTCTCCTTCCTAATATTTATTGTACCTAGTTTAATTATTAGTCTTGTCAGTTATATGCAGGCGAAAAATGGCCTAGATGAATTAGGTGAGACTTTAATAAAGAATAGTGTCGAGTCTTCTTTGCAACTCATAGAAGCTGTTAATAAAGAAGTTCAAAGTGGAACGATTACTTTAGAAGAAGGAAAGGAACGTGTGAAAACACAGCTTATTGGGACGCTAAATGAAGAAGGAAAGCGTCCATTAACCTATCCAGCTAACTTAGGTGAAAACGGATACATATATATTTTGGACCATGATGGCACGTTGTTAGGGCATCCTACTCGTGAAGGAGATAGTTTATGGGAAGACAAAGATAGCTCTGGAAAATATTTTATTAGAGAAGTAAAAAATCAGGCATTAGAGGGTGGAGGATTTACATATTATGAATTTGAACTTCCTGGACAAACAGTTGTCGCTCCGAAGTTAATATACTCTAAATTAGACCCGAATTGGAACTGGATTATTGCTTCAGGTACCTATTTACAAGACTTTAATGCCCCTGCATATGCACTGTTAAAAAGTATTGGTATCACGCTCCTAGTAGCTGCCATAATAGGCGGTTTAGCTTCTCTCATCTTTTCACGTCATTTTGCAATTCCATTGCACCAATTAACGAAGCGTGTTCGCCAAGTGGCTAAAGGGGATTTAACAGTTGAACTAAATGAACTGACCAGAAAAGATGAAATTGGTTTATTAAACAATGGTTTTAATCATATGGTTCTCCAATTAAAAGGGTTAATAACAAATGTAGAAAAAACGATTGTTGAAATTCAAACGACTTCTACTAATTTAACTGCTGTTGCAGAGGAAACGACTGCATATGGTGAAGATATTGTTCATGCTATGACAGAAGTAGCCAATGGAGCTACACAGCAAGCGGCAGATACGGAAGAAACAAATCGTTCTACGATGAAACTCGCAACAGAAATTGAAATACTACAGTATAAAAATACTTCCATGCTAGTATCTTCAGAACAAATGCGTGCTTCAAATGCGCAAGGTTTAGACAATGTAATCAATTTGAAAGTGCGTTCTGAACAGTCTAACGAACTTATTACTAAAGTACAAACGGTATTTGGAAGCTTACAGCAAAAGTTACATGAAATCGAGGGAATTGTTGGTACGATAAATGAAATCTCGGATCAAACGAATTTACTAGCACTCAATGCATCCATTGAAGCGGCAAGAGCAGGTGAACATGGTAAGGGCTTTGCTGTTGTGGCAGAGGAAGTGAGAAAGCTTGCAGACCAAACAAATGAAGCGACGGATTTAGTACGCAATACTTTACGCGGTATCGAAACTGAAACCAATGTAGTAACGGAAGAAATGGAAAAAACATATGAAATTATACAAAGTCAGCATCAATCTGTAACCATGACGCAACAATCCTTCAATGAAATTGAAATAGCGGTAGAGAATATAATAAAAGCAATTGAAGAAGTATCGACAAGCGTAAAGCAATTAAATCTATCTAAAGATACAATGATAACTTCCATTGAAAGTATTGCAGTAATTAGTGAAAAAAATGCCGCAAGAACAGAGGAGGTAACTGCATCTGTCGATGAACAGCAACGCGCTATTGAGCTTGTAACAAACTCTTCAAATGACTTAATGCATGAAATTAATGATTTGCAAGGGGCCATTAGTAAGTTTTCAATTCGTTAAATAATTTGATGTCGAAAAATTTTGTGTATGGGAAAAGTTGCAAAAAGTTGTTCTCTATTAAATAATAAGGTATAGACATTTCGCATTCCGAATAAATAATAGAAAGTAGGATATGTATGACAACAACATTTAAAGATTATGAGTATAAGCGTCCAAATTTGGACGAAATGAAACATGCTGTACGTGCTTTAATCGAGGATTTTAAAGCGGCATCATCGGTGGAAGAACAAAGCTTAGTCATCGAAAAAATTAATCAATACCGTAATACTTTTTCAACTCAAGCCAATTTAGTATATGTACGTGCATCTATTGATACAAATGATGCTTATTACCAAGAAGAGCGCGATTATTTAGATGAAATATCTCCACAAGCAGAGGAATTCGTTTTTGACTATTACCAAGCACTGGTGAAATCGCCGTTTCGTAAAGAGTTAGAAGAAAAATGGGGTACGCAATTATTTGCCTTAGCCGAAAATCAAATTAAAGGTTTTTCCCCAGAAGTCATTGAATTAATGCAAAAAGAAAATAAGCTAGTATCCGAATATAGTAAACTAGTTGCTTCTGCTCAAATAGAGTTTGACGGAAAAACGTTAACACTCGCTCAGCTAGGACCCTATGGGGAATCAACAGATCGTTCTGTACGTAAAGCAGCACGTGATGCCGGCTTCAACTTCTATGCAGAAAATGAAGAAAAATTCGACTCTATTTATGATCAGTTAGTCAAACTTCGACATGAAATTGCGACAAAGCTCGGCTATAAAAACTATGTCGAATTAGGTTATGTGAATATGAATCGCGTAGATTATGATGCGGAAATGGTAGCAAAATTCCGCAACCAAGTGCGTGATTATATCGTTCCTGTTGCGACAAAATTATTTGAACGCCAAGCAAAACGAATCGGTGTAGAAGACTTTAAATACTATGATGAAGGCTTGAAATTTTTATCTGGTAATGCGACACCACAAGGATCACCTGAATGGATCGTTGAAAATGGGAAGAAGATGTATGAGGAATTATCGAAAGAGACTGGTGAGTTCTTCAACTTTATGATCGACCGCGAACTGATGGACTTAGTTGCAAAAACTGGGAAAGAAAGCGGTGGTTATTGTACATTTATCGAAGACTACGATTCGCCATTTATTTTCTCGAACTTTAATGGTACATCGGGTGATATCGATGTTTTAACACATGAAGCGGGACATGCTTTCCAAGTGTATTCAAGTCGTAATATTGGCATTCCTGAATATTTATGGCCAACATATGAATCGTGTGAAATCCATTCAATGAGTATGGAATTTTTCACATGGCCTTGGATGGAACTGTTCTTTAAAGATCAAACAGAAAAATATAAATTTGCTCATTTAGGTAGTGCATTATTATTTTTACCTTATGGAGTAGCTGTAGATGAATTCCAACACGTTGTTTATGAAAACCCAGAGATGACACCAACTGAGCGTAAACAGGCATGGAAAAAAATAGAGGAAAAATATTTACCGCATCGTGATTATGATGGTAACGCATACTTAGAAGCGGGTGGCTTCTGGCAACGTCAAGCTCATATTTACGCAAGTCCGTTCTATTATATTGACTATACGTTAGCGCAAATTTGTGCATTCCAATTTTGGAAACGTTCACGAGAAGATTTCGACTCTGCATGGAAAGACTATGTACATCTTTGCCAATTAGGCGGTTCGCAATCATTCACTAACTTAGTAAGAGAAGCTGGTTTAATATCACCATTTGAGGATGGTTGTGTTGAATCGGTTATCGGTACAATTGAAGACTATTTAAATTCTGTAGACGATACAAAACTATAATTTTAAAAGGATTTCAAAAGTTTCATTTTATACTTTTGAAATCCTTTTTCTTTTCCTATACTAAGAGTAAGTAATGCGTTGAATTTTTGGTGTTGTTGTGACATGATTGCTAATAGAAAAAGTAGATGAAATGAAAGGAAAGGTTGTGAGAAGATGACGAAGAAAGTATGGTTCCAAGTAGGGATAGGAATTTTACTTAGTTTATTAATTATAAAATATTTTATTGAAATTAAGGCGATTTTTAATCCATTAATCATTATAATTAAAACTATTTTTGTGCCACTCCTTTTAGGGGGAGTATTATACTACATATCGGAGCCTTTACAGCGGTTACTAGAAAAGCGGGGCATGCCTAGATGGGGTAGTTTAATTACAATTATTTTATTATTAGCGGCATTTATAACAGGTTTCCTATTAATAATCGGGAATCCAATTGCGAAGCAAGTAAATACGTTAGTTGATAATGCCCCTTACTTTAACGAAAAAATCCAAGAATTAACAGATTATGTATTTGATAATAGAGATAACCTTCCACCTCAAGTGGGGCAGTTTATCGATTCTATTACAAATTCCATTCAATCAATCGCAGTGATGAGTAGTAGAATGGTTGTTGGATTAGTTAGTGGCGCTGTTTCGGCTACATTTACGCTCATTCTAGTACCGTTTTTCTTTGTTTTTATGCTAAAAGATCACGAAAAATTTGCTCCTAATATTTATGGTTTATTTACTGGAGAACGTCGTGAGTGGGTGAAGGATACTTTAGAGGATATTGACGCGGCTCTTCGTGGATATGTAACAGGACAAGTTCAAGTTAGCTTTTTATTAGCGGTGATGATGTTCGTAGGATACTTAATTATCGATTTAGAATATTCATTGCTATTGTCTATTTTTGCCTTCTTCATGAATATGATTCCGTTTATCGGTCCGTGGGTATCACTTGTACCGGCATTAATCGTAGCGCTCATTCAAGATCCAATATTAATCATATGGGTATGTGTCATTACATTAATCGCGCAGCAAGTAGAAAGTAACTTTATTACACCGAATATTATGAGCAAATCATTAGATATTCATCCACTTACAGTAATTTCACTTGTGCTTGCAGCGGGTAATATTGCAGGCTTTATCGGTATTTTAATCGCTATTCCGACATATGCGGTTATTAAAGTAATTGTTAAAAATATTTATAACGAACGGAAGAAAATTAAAGAAGCTGCCACAAAATCAGTATAAAAAATAGAAAGGGAGTGCTGTAAGTT